>JBNJDH010000299.1:0-4316 GCA_051744695.1 Bacteroidota bacterium
TGGAAATGGTTTCGTTTTTCGGGTGAATAAACCACCCGAAAAACGAAATCATTCGCCCCTGCCTTGATGCCATAACAACCTGGTTTCCCGGCACCAGACAAGTCTTTCAATGATCGCCAATTATTTTGTATCTTTGAAAGACGATTAACATCAAACTATGAAACAAGCCAGAATCGCCATCATAGACCTGGGGACAAACACTTTCAACCTGCTTATCACGGAAGCATGGCAAGATGGAGGGTATAACATTTTGCTCGAGTCAAAAATTCCCGCCAAACTGGGTGAGGGTGGCATACACCGATCCACCATCACACCTGAAGCCATTAAACGGGGATTGGAAGCCCTTAAAACACATCTGATCACCATTTCCGAATATCAGGTGGAAAGCATTTTTTGTTTTGCCACCTCTGCCATACGAAATGCCACCAACCGGGACCAGTTTTTAAACCGTGTCCGAGACGAATTCGGATTATCTGTGCGTATCATCCAGGGAGACGAGGAGGCGCAGACCATCTTTGACGGCATTCGTCAGGTCTTTCCCATAGATGAAAACTACATCCTGATCGTCGACATCGGAGGTGGAAGTGTTGAATTCATCATTGCCAACCGCTTCGGGGTGGCCTGGAAACACAGTTTTGAAATTGGAGTAGCCCGCCTGCTGGAGATGTTCAATCCATCAGACCCCATAAAAGATGAACAGAGGAAAGCCATACAAAAGCATCTGAAAAAAGAGTTTGGCCCCCTTTCGCAGGCCCTTAAAGAATACCCGGTCAAAAAAATGGTTGGTTCCTCAGGTTCTTTTGATACCCTGGCCGCCTTGCTGGCCAAAAAATTTTATCCTTTACTGGATACCTCCAAACTTACATCGCTTCAACTGAAAAATAAACGGCTTGCAGTCATTCACAACGAACTGATGACATCGGATGCCGACCAACGGCGAGTCATGCCCGGAATGGTCTCTTACCGGGTTGAAAGCATTGTACCCGCCAGCATTCTCGTTAAGCACCTCATTGATGAATACAAAATTAAGGAAGTCTGGCAATGCTCTTTTGCCCTGAAAGAAGGAGCCATTTTACAGATCATTTCAGGCCAGCTATAATCCGGCCTTCATAAACCAATACCGAATCATGGCCAAAATATTAGTCATAGACGATCAAAAAAGCATTCGCAATACGCTGAAAGACATCCTCGAATACGAAGGACACGAAGTGATTCTGGCCCAGGATGGCCCGGAAGGACTTGAAAAATTCGGCGCCGACAAATTTGACGTGGTCCTGCTCGACATTAAAATGCCCGAGATGGATGGCATGGAAGTGTTGGACAAAATCATGGAAAAAGCACCCGACATTCCCGTGATCATGATCTCGGGCCATGGAAACATCGACACAGCGGTGGATGCCATCAAGAAAGGCGCATACGATTTCATTGAAAAACCGCTTGATCTGAACCGGTTGCTGGTAACCATTCGCAACGGGCTCGACAAAAAAGAACTGGTTAATGAAACGCGGGTGCTGCGGCGAAAAGTTTCCAAAACCTATGAGATGATAGGTGAATCGGAGCCCATGCAGCACGTCAAGGATATGATTGAGAAAGTGGCTCCCACGGATGCCCGGGTGCTGATAACCGGCCGAAACGGAACGGGCAAAGAGTTGGTAGCCCGCTGGCTTCACGAAAAAAGCCACCGGGCAGGACAACCATTTATTGAAGTCAACTGTGCGGCCATTCCTTCAGAACTCATCGAAAGCGAACTTTTTGGCCACGAAAAGGGAGCTTTTACCTCGGCTCACAAACAGCGAAAAGGAAAATTTGAACAAGCCAACGGTGGCACCATCTTCCTTGATGAGATTGGGGACATGAGCCACGCTGCCCAATCCAAAGTATTAAGAGCCCTTCAGGAAAGTGTCATCTCTCGCGTAGGAAGCGATAAAGACATCAAAGTCGATGTCCGCGTCCTGGCTGCAACCAACAAAAACCTGCAGGATGAGATCAATGAAGGACGGTTCCGGCAAGACCTGTATCACCGTCTCAGCGTAATCATCATCAAAGTGCCCTCCCTCAACGAACGAGTCGAAGACATTCCCCTGCTGACGGATTATTTCAACGACTTAATATGCAAAGAACTGGGCATTCAACCCAAGTCATTTGATGAAAGTGCCGTTGAAGCCCTCAAAACAATCACCTGGACCGGTAACATCAGGGAATTCCGTAATGTGATCGAACGGCTCATCATTCTTTGCAACGATACCATCACAGGCAATGATGTGAAAACTTATGCCATGCCGCTGGAATAGGTGCTAAGACCGGGAGTTCATGTTAGTTATCTCTGAAACTTTCAAGCTCACCGGCATCGAGGTAATAAATGTCCCCCTTGCCATTCCCCGGGCCAAGTATCCATTTCTTAATGGCGGAGTAATCCCTTTCTTCTGGTTTTTCACTTTTCCGCTCACTGGAAAACAACAAATAACGACCATCGGCAGTAAATGAAGGACAGCAATCATCAGCTGCGGAATTGATCAATCGCCCTAAGTTTACAGCACGATCCCAACCTTCCTCATTGCGAAAGGAGATGTACAGATCGCCCTTTCCATGGTCTTCACGTCCGGCAGAATGAAAAACCAAACAGTCGCCATCGGGCGATATGGCAGGGCCACTCTCCCTGTTATTGGTGTTCACCCCTGGACCAAGTTTCTCAATTTCGCCCCATTCCCCATCAGAAAGAGGCTCCACGGTATAAATATCAAAAACATCAGGAGATAAGGTAACGGTCTCACTTTCATAATCGGCATGAAAATACAACCGCCCATCCTCATCTGCCGAAACCGAAAGTTCGTTTCTTTCTTCACTGCAAAAAGGCAAAAGCTCGGGCTTTCCCCACGCCCCGTCGGCCTGGCGACGACAACGCCAGAGGTTCCAGTTTCTGAAAGTATCATCCTTCTCCCTCGGACGTTTTGAGGCAAAATAAAGAAACCGCCCATCAGGAGACACAAAGGGACTGGCGTCATGATATTCACCGGAAAAACCAGCCACTTCAGGAAACTCCCAAAATCCATCCTGATACCTCGACACGAAAATAACCGACAAATCGCCCTGATGACGTACACTAAAATAAAATGATTTATTCTCCGGCCCCATACTGCCAGAACGTTCATTCATGCCGGTAGATATGAAACCCGGGGACATCAGGGCCGGTTCAAGCGAAACTTCTCCGGAAAAGAAAAAATCTGCAGGAGAATCGTCATAAGTCTGACCTAAGGCCGATAAGGTCAATCCTGCTATGAAACAGGCAAGTATAGTCTTTTGCAACATAAAAATGCGTGGTATTTTGTATTTTTAAAGGCTGAAGTTTTCAGGTTACAAACTTATTGGTTTTGTTTACAAACAAATCAAAATGATACTGAATTTGCTTCAACAAACTTCATTCAAAAAGTAAAAAAAGTCCAAGTAAAAAAATTAATTTCTGAAAATAAATATATATTTTCGTGAAGTCTTATTCAGCCAAGGCCGGACAACTATGCAAATTGATCATTCAGACTCCCAAATAGATGAAAAAAGCACAATTCGCGAGATAAGGCTTGGCAATATTGAGGTTTTTGAGAAAGTCTTCAAACAATATTTCCCGAGACTGAAAAACTATGGCATTCGGTTAACAGGCAATCCCGAACAAGCTGAAGACCTGGTACAGGAAGCCTTTGCCACATTATGGGAAAAAAGATATCTGCTGAATGATGAGGGAAACCTCACCTCATTTCTATTCAAATCGGTCCGGAACAAAATACTGAACCATCTGGAGCATCAAAAAGTTGTGGATAAATACATCAAAGCCAACCACCCCGACAACCAGGAGCAAAATTTGTACATGCTCAATTTTCTGACCGACTATGAGTACAAAGATCTACACCAGCAAATGATGCAAGAAATTGACAAAATACTTGCAACCCTCCCCGAAAACTGTCGGAAAACATTCTACATGAGCCGCATCGAAGGAATGAAGAACAAAGAAATTGCAGAAGAACTGGGGCTTAACATCAAAACCGTTGAAAAACATCTGTCAAGAACCACAAAAACGTTAAAATCCAAACTCAAAAAAACCCGTTATATCTATTTTCTTCTGTTTCTCGTTTCATCAGTATAAAATTTGTCTAAGTTATTGGTCGAATGGACCCTGCCTGACGTTTTCTCGAAAAGAACCTATTTTCTCAAAAGAAACTTTCCAGGAAAACATGATTTGCCCTCTATTAAGTCGGCAAGCAGGCCTGTCTGCCGTTTTTTGTATATGGGACCATCAATTTTAATGTTTTAACATCAAAAATCCAGAA
>JBNJDH010000300.1:0-4303 GCA_051744695.1 Bacteroidota bacterium
CCATATTGTTCAAGAATGCCTTTATTGGCCAGCGTCAACGAAAGATTCAGGGCCGTTTGTCCGCCCAGATTGGGGAGCAATGCATCGGGCCGCTCTTTTTTAATGATTTCGGTAAGGGCATATTCATTGAGCGGTTCGATGTATGTTTGGTCTGCCATTCCGGGGTCAGTCATAATAGTGGCCGGATTGGAATTAACCAGCACAATTTCATATCCAAGGGAGCGCAGGGCTTTACATGCCTGGGTTCCCGAATAGTCAAACTCACAAGCCTGCCCGATGATGATGGGGCCTGAACCTATGATCAGTACCTTTTCAATGTCGCTGCGTTTAGCCATGATTTATGTTTTGATTCGTAAGCATTTATATTATCTATTCAATACGGCAGAAGGCACATGAATTACAAAAAAATAGTTTTTCCATCGCAAAAATATAATTTATTAACTGGTAACATTGGTTATTCTTATAATATTTCAAATTGTTTCTCATCCAATCCTTTCAAAAAACCTACCCTGAAACATGTTTTTCTACCAGCTTTCCTATCGGCAACTCAATTTTTCACACGAGTCACATTTGCTGACCTTCATAATGAGCTAAAGCATCTAATTTTTCCCCGGCAATTATGGGTCAGTCACTTTCCCAACATGAAAAATGGGGTATCCCTTAAAATTTAAAACGCAGAAAACCCTGTCTCCAAAAAAAGGCTACAGGGTTTTTATGCAATGTCTTCCTTAGGAACACAATTTTGCCAGCCTACAATGTCTTCCCATATACCGGCTCTTTCCAATGTTCCCTGGGATGGAATTTGCTTTCAGCCGCCCACTTGATCCCGCGTTTCTGGATTTCGAGGGCTTCAGGTACATCAAAATCTGCCATGACATGCCCCAGCGAAGAGTAAAAGACCCTCCCATCTCCATAATATTTTTTCCAGACCACAGGCATCACACATTCATCGATCCATGAAGCATGTTCCCCGGAAAAAGTGGTAGTAGCCAACACTTTTACATTTGGGTCAACATGCATATAATACTGTTCCGAGTTCATGCCAAAATCCTTCAGGTTGGCGGTTACAGGATCCTCATGATTGGTGATGTTCACCCGGTAATCGATTACCCCGCCGGGATGAGCAACCCATTGCCCCCCCACCATGAACTGGTATTCTACATTGTTCCGGAAAGAGTCACCAATGCCACCATGCCAGCCTGCCAGACCCGCACCATTTTTGACGGCTTTCAGAAGTCCTTTTTCCTGGTCTTCAGTTATTTCACCCATGGTCCAAATCTGGATGATCAGATCCAGGGAACCCATCAACTCCTCATCAAGGTAACTATCCAGTGTGTCCGAAACCACAACTTCCGCACCTTCTGATCTTAACCAGGGAACAAAAATATCAACAGATTTTTCGGGTTCATGGCCATCCCATCCGCCCCAGACATAAAGGACCTTTTTGTCTTTAAGCGAGGGAGCCATTTCATCTTCTCTCTCACCGGCATTCAGCTTATGTGAAAACAACAATCCCCCGGCGCCGGCAGCCAGGGTTGTTTGAACGAATCTCCTTCTTGTGAATTTATTCATATACATGATTATTATTACAATTTGTATCCATTTTCATATGCCCTGTGAAAGAATTTCGCCGCTTCCGGGTCATTTACAAAATACTGTTCCTCCGGCGACCATCGGACCGGTCGGTTCAGCTCGTAAGCAATATTGCCTAAAATGCAACACGTGACGGTTCGTTGACCAATTTCAACAGGGACAATGGGATCAATGCGTGAACGAACGGCCTGAATAAAATTCTCCAGATGACCTGAGCTGCTTTCATACAAGTTTTCACCTTCCCCGCCATCTTTACCAATAAGCAATGAATCATCGGATGCGGCAAGATGTCCCCTGGAAACCTCAATCCATCCGTCACTGCCCCAAAACTTTACGCCTCTGGTTTTCGCTTCATCATAAGGTTCATTAGTCATTTCCAGGCCGTTGTCATAAACATAGGTCAGGTATTTTGCATCCTGATAGCCGGGGGGGATGACTTCTACAGGCCCGCTGTAATCTTTCTTCAACCCCCACTGGCCAATGTCGAAGTTATGGGCGCCCCAATCGCATGTAAAACCACCACCGGTTTCTTTGAAATAGCGCCATTTGGCCCAGAAGGTTTCATTTTCAGGTGGATCCAGCGATATGGGTGGATTGAGTTTCGAATTATAATGCACATAAGGAAGCGGCCCCAGCCATTCTTGCCAGTCCAGATCGGAGGGCACTTCTTCTTTGGGCAGATCGTAAGGCTCCGGCCCCGGTCCAACGTAAGCATTGACTTTGGTCAAATGTCCAAACCCTTCTGCTTGGCGGTGAACCATATTCACGGCATGCTGATAGTTCCTGTCCGACCGTTGCTGACTGCCGGTGGCAAAGATCACATGATTCCGGCGAACAGCTTCTGCCAGTTTCAAACTCTCTTTAATGGTAAATGTAATGGGCTTTTCCATATAGATGTCCTTTCCGGCATTACAAGCTTCAATACCCATCAAAGCATGCCAGTGATCAGGTGTTGCAATCACTACGGCATCTATATCCTTTCTATCGATGATCGCCCGGTAATCTTTATAGGTGCTGACTTCAACAGATTGACCTCTTTCTTTATAAAAGGCTTTCACTTGTTGTTCAAATCGCTCCCTTTTAATGCCGTAGACATCGGCTCCTGCCACAATTTTTACACCGGGAATAGGGCCAAACCCGTTGAGGAGATTGATGGCCTGCTGTCCCAGTCCGATAAAACCAATCCGGATGGTATCGTTGGCTCCCGGCCGAAAACTACTGAAAAGAGGCAATGCAGCCAAACCTGCCGCTCCAACCAGGGTGCTTTGAATAAACTGACGTCTTGAAAAATTCTTCATAATGAAAGGATTAAATTGAATGAATATGAAATTGTTTTATTTTAAAAAGACAAAATTGCGGGAAGAGTCAGAAATCTTAGTTTAATCAAATATGCAAAAAATATTTTAGAAATGTTAAACACCTGGATGGCATTTATTCTGGGAATTTATGCGAATTATGGAAGATTGCTTCACTTCTTACAAAAGACCTTATTAAGCGGGTTCTTTTCTAAATGGAATAAACAGCTAAATTTGCAAAATGGGAACAGGATATTTTCCCATACTTTTTTTGCAATAATAAACCCTGATTACCCGAACCGCTATGGAAAAACCACATGAACCACTGATCCGAAAAGGACGTGAAATATTTAAAGTCGTAGGTGAAATAGGAGATCTTATCCCGGAGGACAATGCAAAACTGCAATCGGTAAAAGGGATGATGATTGCCGATGCCGCTACACTGACTGCGAAAGTCAATGGCGCCGAGGGAGCCGGACTTTATGACATTAAAATGGAAAACGCCGCAATTATCCGCAAAGCTGCTCGTGAACTAATGCTTCACAACCACTCTCTGGAGATGTTTGGTTTCGAATATACCGATTATTATGATATCGTCAGGGAATTGATCGAAGAATACCGCCTTTTGTTTATCCGTTGGGTTGAGTCATTCGATCCATGGGAATATACCATAGACCGGTGGGGGCTATTCAATCCGCCTGGTGTGGGCCCTCATGACAAAGACCCCGATGAAGACATTCCTGGAGATGATGAAGAAGGTGAATAAATTTCAGGCCCTGGCTGCCAATTTTGTTAAAACCAAATTTTGGCAGGGCTAAAAAAGCACTTATCAAAACCTATCTTTCAAAAAAATAACGGATTGCTTTACTTAGGGCCTGATTTTCATCCAATACTTTATCATTTTACCAGCATCCCTTCTATCTACTTCCGGTAACCGGCTTCGGTTTGCCATTTTTCTGTTGGCATCAAGCTCCCCCCCATTATTAGGGAGGGGTTCTTTACACTCTCAGATCATTTTCCCTGATATTTAATTCATTACACTTTCCCCTTCACAAGCAAAAACCCCAAAAAGATGCGATTGTATGGCATGGCAATAAAAGACAATTTTGTCCCCATAAACAACCAAATAAAAACTACAAATGATGAAACGATTTTTTACAGGCTTATTATTATTGGTGCTGATGGCTGCACAGGGGACAGCCCAGGAAGATGAACAAAATGCAGCAGGCACACTGCTGGAGCAACTGCAGGAACAAAACCTCGTGATTGGCGGATATGGTCAGGTTGATTACAACCAACCCTTAGACACGGATTTCCGGAGAAACGGAAAACTGGATGTTCACCGGCTGGTTATGTTGTTTGGTTACAGCTTTTCACCCAAAACTTCGATGATCACCGAAATAGAATATGAGCAT
>JBNJDH010000301.1:0-4294 GCA_051744695.1 Bacteroidota bacterium
CTGGGCATACGATCCTTCAGCAAAAAGCTGGGAGATGCCCAGGAAAAGCAAAAACAGTGTAATGCGCATAATTCGGAAAATTTTGGTAAGGACATACCGGTCCTTACTTCCCGAGTCCGGAATTTTTTTCATAGTTTTGTAGTGTTTTAAAATACAACAAATTGGGGGGACAAGGAAGTTGCCGCTTCTGCGTCCCCTTTTTTAATTCTCTCTTTAAAGGCTTTGTTTTAGCTGGTGTTGAAAGGAGTTTTCATAGATTTTGTTTTTGGTTAAACAATTTCACTCACTCCGGATGATGACTTTTTTCCTGGAGAAAGTTCCTTCACTGTCCTGTTTGTGATCAATAATTTTATAGTCGATTGGAGAAGTCATCTTCAAAAGACGCATCACCTCATCCAGTTGCTCATTTTCAAAGGTGGCACGGAACACATAATCTTTCAGCTCTTCATCCTTAATGTCAACTTCTGCATTGAACCATCGCGAAAGTTCACGCGCCACGCTTTCCATGCTATCGCCACGAAAAATCAATTTGCCTTCGGTCCAGGCCGAATACCGCCGGGGATTGACATGACTGCGGGTTAGTTTGTTTTTAGAAGCATCCAGAACAAGCATTTCACCGGGGTTCATCCCAAAACGCTGCTTGGATGAATGGGGACGCAATTCTACTTCTCCCTCTTCCAAAACGACCTCTGTAAGGTCTTCATCAGGCCACATCTTGACATTAAAACGGGTTCCCATAACCCTGACACAACCATGCTTGCCCTCAACCACAAAAGGGCGGGCGCTATCGGTTTTTACATCAAAGTAAGCTTCTCCCTGAATCTCCACATGACGCGATTCAAAAGGGACCTCATATTTCATAACCGAACCACTGTTTAACCATCCCTCAGTTCCGTCGGGAAGCTTCGTTTTAATTCGGGATCCCATAGGCGCCACGACTTCTACCATCGAAGGTTCCGTTTGTTCCGGTTTCGGTTGCTGATCCAACAAAAAATAGATGCCGACAGCTGTGAGCAATGGCAGTATCAAAATAGCAGCCACACGGCTGTACCACTTCCATACTTTGTTCAATGATCTGCGGTTCTTATTATTGGATGCAGATTCCGAATTAATAAGAAAGTGCAGTTTATGCAATATAGGAGAAAGGTCAACATCTGTTAACTCATAGGTTTCGCTCCAGTCACGCCACATCCATTGCCTAAGCCACGGTTCATTCTTTTTGTCAGAAAACAGGTCGGCAAATTTTCTTTCCCCCTCGGCATCCTTCTCTTCGTTTCGGAGATAATCCTCAAAAATATCTTTCTGTGTATTGTTCATCAATCTTTCGTTTCTATCTAATTGTTATATCCCAGAAACTTAAAAATCTCCCAATTTTTTTTGTGTTTTTTTACGATTTTTTTTAAAGACGAGTTAAAATGGCAAAACAGCCAAGGATTTACAGAGGTGGTCTTTTGTAAACAAAGTTTTCACAAAACACCTAACTCCTCTGCCCATGTCTGCCATGCTTTGTTCATCTCTTCAACTTTACCGGGATAATCTCCGGAGAGATCACGGGTTTCGGTCATGTCGTCAGAAAGGTCAAACAACTCCCATTCTTCACCAGGGAGTGCAGACATCTTCCAATTACCGGTTCTTATAGCCCGTCCACCCTGGTGCTCCCAATAGAGCGTATCATGAAGGTTTTCGGTCTCCCTGAATAATAAGGGAAGCATACTTTTGCCGGCAGGTTTCATGGTAGATTTGCCACGATTAGAACCGGGATAAGAAACACCTGCCAGTTCAAGGCAGGTAGGAAGCACATCATTGATATGAACCATGCTGCGATTAATGGCATTCTCTTTATTGTTCAATTCGGCAGGCCAGTGAACAATGAAAGGGGTTGCAATTCCACCATGATATGATTCCATTTTCCAATAGCGAAAAGGGGTATTGGAAGCGCTGGCCCATGCCTCCCCAATGTAATTCCAGGTGGTTTCGGAACCAGGATTTTCGGAACCATAATCGATCATGACCGAATCCCGGGTAAACCGGGGGCGGTCGAATCCGGGTGGATACCCCCGCTCATAAGAGGCGCCATTGTCCGAAAGAACCATAATAATCGTATTTTCATACTGTCCTGTTTCTTTCAGTTTATTAACAATTTGTCCAACCCCCTGATCGACCCGGTCGATCATAGCGGCATGGACAGCCATGTTGGCTGCTTCATAATCCTTTCTTTCACATTCTTCCCAGCTGCGTCCTGACGAATTTTCCGGCAAAGGATATTTATTTTTATCAATCAGTCCCATATCCACCATACGTTGATAACGGTTTTTCCGCAGTGCATCCCATCCTTCGGTATAAGTGTCTTCATACTTTTTTATATCACCGGGAAGCGCATGCAATGGCCAATGTGGCGCAGTATGAGCCACATACAGAAAAAAAGGATGTTCATCTTTGCTGTAATCATCGATCAAATCCATGCTCTTATCCGTAATAAAATCGGTCACATAAAAATCATCAGGAATTTTCCGGATGGGCTCTTCATTGTGCACCAGACTGAAAGGATCAAAAAAGTTGACGACGCCCCAAATGACCCCCCAATGTTCTTCAAACCCTCTGTTACTGGGGTAAGTCTCCAGGGGAGCAAAAGGCCCGTGATCGGTCCGGTTGGCAAGCCAGTTGAGTTGTTTCTCGTGCTCGTCAAGAGGTTGGGTCTCGGAAAGGTGCCACTTTCCTGTCATTCCGGTGTGGTAATCATAATCTTTCAGGATTTCAGCAATGGTTGGTGTATTGCGGGCCAGGTTGACGCCCATACCATCTATTCCGGCATTTTGGGCATAATGCCCGGTAAGAAGGGAAGCACGACTGGGGCAGCAACGGGCAGCGTTATACATCTGGGTGAAACGAATGCCTTGTTGTGCCAATCCATCAATATTGGGCGTTTCAATCTCTCCGCCGTAACAACCAAGATCGGAGTACCCCATATCATCGGTCATGATGATCATGATATTGGGCCGCTGAGGTTGATTTTGATCAGCCAGTGAACAGCCGGAAAGAAGCGCACCGGCCATTGTAATTAAGCCGCCTGAAAAGAAATGTCTTTGATAATTTTTGCTCATGAAAACGATTATTAACAAACAAAAAAATTGAAAAATCACTGAAAGTTATTCTCTTTCGCCTGGATTATGCCGGCAAAACACGGAAATCCCTAACGAATCCTTAAAGTTATACCCTTTAAAAAAGAAAATCTCCCGGAAATTTTTACATTTTTTTGTAAATATTCCCAAAAAACTTTGAAAGTGAATGTTATTGCCCGGGGCAATTTATGCAAGGAGTCAATTGTTTAGCTTCGCCAGCAAAGACCTGGTTAATAAGGATGGGGTATGGTCGTAAATTTATTACACAAGAGTCCGGTAAAACAATTAGAGATTGAATTATTGAAGAAAAAGATAAAAGAAAAGCCAGACCAAAAAACTGCTGTCCCGGAGTTGTTCGCGAAGAAAGCCAATCACCTCGGACACCTGGTTGTCGACTGTTTTGGGACTGATCCCTAGCTGCAAAGCAATCTCCTTCGCACTTTTTCCTTCAAAACGACTTAAATGAAATATTTTTTGTTTTTTCTCCGGCAACTGACTTAATAGTTTGCCAATGTGTTCAAGAACGGACCTATAGGAAATACCATCCTCGGTGGAAATGTCAACAGCCCCTATCTCCTGCTTCTCTTCAGCGACATTCAAAAATACTCCCTTATACTGAAAATATTCTTTAATTTGATTGTAAGCAATGGTAAAAAGGTAGGCACTGAAACTCTTTTCTTCTTTTAACTTTTCCCGATTGCGCCAGATCTTAAGAAAAACATCTTGAACCAATTCTTCGGCATCGGTATTCGATTTCAAATACTTCAGACCAAAGGTATAAAGCCGGTGTGAATAGGCCTCAAAAAGTTGATTGAAAGCCTTCACATCTCCCATCTTAAGATCCTTGACCATTTGGGCATCCTGTGACATGAAGCTATTATTTATCTGCAATATTGTGAAAAAGATTTAAGAAGAACAAATTTAAAAGTACTTTTTACTTCTTAAAATTTTTAACCACATAAGACAATTAATCTTTAAAAATTCAGAAGTTAAAAGAATAATGGCAGACAGATTCGAACTAACTTAAAAACAGGAAGAGGCTGGAAAAAGAAATCCTTAAAGCGACAAGTCACTAATCTTCCCCGCACCATTCCAACTCTACAAGTAAAGGTAAATGATCTGAAGCAGCAACGCCAATCACCTGAACATTTTTAATTTTCCATCCATCTTTCGGG
>JBNJDH010000302.1:0-4287 GCA_051744695.1 Bacteroidota bacterium
CTGAAGCTCCATGTCAATGACATCCTTGTCACGTACCGGATCTATGGTTCCGTCCACATGCGTCACATTGGTGTCTTCAAAGCAGCGCAGCACATGAATAATGGCATCGGTTTCCCGGATGTTGGCCAAAAATTTGTTCCCAAGGCCTTCGCCTTTGCTGGCTCCTTTTACCAGTCCTGCAATGTCAACAATCTCGACAGTGGTGGGGGTCACTTTTTGGGGCTTAACCAGTTCTTCCAGTTTGATCAACCTTTCGTCGGGTACCGTAATGACCCCCACATTGGGATCAATTGTGCAAAACGGGAAATTGGCCGATTGCGCTTTGGCATTGGACAAACAGTTGAAAAGTGTGGATTTTCCAACATTGGGAAGACCTACTATGCCGCATTGTAAAGCCATATTGTGTGCTTGTTTTTTCGTTTTCAAAAATCAGTCTGCAAAGGTAGATGATTTTTGCGAAAAACAGTTTATTCTTTTCTTTGTATATTCGTGACCAAACGATAATCCCGAACCATGCAGGCAGACGACAAAGAAATCCTTCATCTTGCGCAGGAAGCCGGTGACAAGCAGAAAGCCCTGACTCTGTTGATGAGAAAATATAAAGAACGACTGTACTGGCACATTCGTAAGATGGTGATCGTGCATGAGGATGCTGATGACTTGCTTCAGAATACCTTTATGAAAGCATGGAATCACATTGAAAATTTTCGTGGCGATGCGTCTTTGTACACATGGCTCTACCGGATTGCAACCAACGAGACCCTGAATTACATCAACAAAAAGAAAGAAAGCCTGTTGAATGAGGACACCGATATGGAAATCATGCTCGGAAACTTCATTGACATGGATCCGCTTTTTTCAGGAGACGAAATACAGAAGCGGTTGCAAAAGTGTTTACTCGCTTTGCCCGAAAAACAGCGTCTTGTCTTTAATATGAAATATTTTGATGATATGACCTATGAAGAAATTTCGGATGTGCTCGGGACTTCAGTGGGAGCTTTGAAGGCATCTTATTTTCATGCGGTGAGGAAAATAGAGGCCTTTATAAAAAATGAGGTCTTTTAAACCTTTATGCCTGTAAATGTTCTAAATATATGATCCGGAAAAGGTCAAAAAGGAAATGATTTATTATGAGTGAAGAGTTGTTTGGAAAAAAGGAAAACCCTTTTAAAGTCCCCGAGAATTATTTTGAGGATTTTGAAAGACGGATGACCGAAAAAGTGGAAAGCCAGCCTGTTGAAGAAAAAGGTAAGGTTGTGTCACTCTTCTCGGCCGTGAAGCCGTGGATTGCTATGGCAGCCGGTTTTCTGCTGATTGCCCTGATCTATTATCAGGCCCCTCGTTTGTTTGATCAGCATCCCGACGATCAGGAAACGGTGGTGGTTGAAGAGAGTGCTGAGGATGCTTTTATTAATTCTTTGGCTTTTATGGTCGATGAGGACGAAATTAATGAGCTGATCCTGAGTGGAGATTCGACTCTGGTGTTGCCGCCGGATGCTCTTTATTTCGGAGAGTTTACGGAAGACGAACTGGCATCATTGTCTTACTTTGATTATTAATTTATTACAATTCGTCCATCTATAAAACCCAATAGATTGTTAGATTATTAGATTCCTGCTTACCGGCAGGCAGGTAAGATGAATCATATAATACTGAAAATATGCATTTTGACAAAAAGAGTCATTAAGGTATTAACTGATGAATCAAAGGTTCTTGCAAAAGTTTAACGGACGATTGAAGCCGGGAAAGCATCAAAATGACCATTTTTCTGTCCATGCTTTAATGGGTACTTTATGAACACACACTATTTAAATTTGGCGCCATGAAAAAATATACGCTTGTTCTTCTTTTAACTTTTTTAGCCGGGCCTTTTTTTAGCGCATTTTCACAGGATGATGATGACAAAAAGGGCCGTATTGAGCGACTGAAGTCCCAAAAAGTAGCTTTTATCACGAAACATATTGATCTTAGCTCTTCTGAAGCCCAGGAGTTTTGGCCGGTCTATAATGAATTCTCGGATAAAATGGATGAACTTCGGCATAAGACCAAAGATAACATCATCAGTCTTCATAAATCTCTCGACTCGCTATCCGAATCCGAGAAGGAAGCTGCCATAGACCAACATGTGGATTATGAGCTTCAGGAGGCAAAACTCGAAAAGGAGTATCATGAAAAGTTCAAAGAAATCCTTAGCATTGATAAGGTTATAAAATTGTATGAGGCAGAACATGAGTTCAAGAAAAAGATGCTGAAGTTGCTGCGGAAAGACGGCAAGCCTTCATCCTGCAATGACAAGGATGGTGATAAAGAGGATGATAATGTCTGACCAGTATAACCGCTCACATATGGAGAGGAAGTAGAATACTGTCTGAAAAAATTGAAGCAAAAAAAAAGCTGCAAATTCCTTTTTGGGAATTTGCAGCTTTTTTTTGTGACCCAGCAGGGACTCGAACCCTGGACCCCATCCTTAAAAGGGACGTGCTCTACCAACTGAGCTACTGAGTCGACCGTTTGTCTCAAACGCGGTGCAAAAATAGGGGGTTATAGGAAAACTCGCAAGAAATACACCGGAAAAATGTGGTTAAAAAATGTTTTGTATGGGGTAAATACCGGTATTTTAATGGATTAATCTTTTGAGAAATGAGGAAATTTTTTTAAATTCAAGTAATGATAGGTCATTAACAAAAAAACAATTGGTTTGGAACAAAAATGATCAATAATGGATATGGCATTCTTTTTTCAGTATAACCCAATCTTCTCAAAAAGCAGGAAGTGTGGTTGTATTTTGTTCGTGATGTTTTCATCTATGTTGTTGTCAGCCCAAAAACAGGAGAATATGGAAGTAAAGGATAGAAAACCGGCAGTAGCAGGCATGTTTTATGAAGAAGATTCAGCTGCTTTGGAAAAACATTTACAGCGACTTTTCGATGAGGCCAAAGCCCCGGTCAGGGATGCTGAAGTAGCGGCTGTTATTGCCCCCCATGCCGGATATGTTTTTTCCGGGGGCGTTGCTGCTTCTGCT
The DNA here is from genome assembly GCA_051744695.1 of Bacteroidota bacterium. Lineage (GTDB taxonomy): Bacteria > Bacteroidota > Bacteroidia > Bacteroidales > Marinilabiliaceae > Marinilabilia. The sequence goes on from JBNJDH010000302.1 coordinate 3,023, forward strand.
TTTAATCAGATTTCGCCTGATGCGAAATATGACCGGGTTTTTCTGATCGGTTCCAGTCACCGGAAGGCTTTTGAAGGAGCTTCGGTCTATACACAGGGAGATTATATAACACCTCTCGGTAAAGTTGAAGTGGATCAGGAAGTGGCTCGGCATCTGGTTGAAAGTTCTTCGGTTGTGTCGGACGATCCGTCACCCCATAAGGAAGAACATTCCCTCGAGGTTCAGTTGCCGTTTTTGCAGCATCATTTAAAGCATCCTTTTAAACTGGTTCCCATTGTGGTGGGGCCTCACGATGCGTCCAGTCCTTCGGATCTGGCCCATTTGCTGGATCCCTGGTTCAAACCCGGCAATTTGTTTGTGATCAGCACGGATTTCTCTCATTATCCGCCCTATGAAAAAGCCAGGGAAGTGGACAGCCTTACAGCGAAGGCCATTCTCTCGAATGATCCCTCAGAGCTGAACCGAAGGCTGGAGAGAAATAAATTCCAAAATATAGAGGGCCTCGCCACCAGTTTGTGTGGATGGACTTCGGTGCTTACCCTTATGCACCTGACCAAAGACAAAGATGATCTGGAATACGTGGATGTGGAATACAAGAATGCAGGAGACTCACGGATGGGCGATAAAGACAAAGTCGTGGGGTATCATGCCATTTCTGTCTTCAGGGAAAATGAAAAAAAAAAGAAGATGACAATTTTTCCCTGAATGAGCAGGAAAAGCAATGGCTTCTGGATTATTCATATCAAACGCTCCGTAAGGTGGTAGGCGATGATGGGACAAAAGACAGGGATGCGAGTGATGTCCCTTCTGCTCTGAAAACATCTGCCGGCGCTTTTGTGTCGCTTTACAAAAACGGAAAACTCAGGGGTTGCATTGGTCACTTTGGGGAAGACAAGCCACTGTATGAGGTGGTAGAAAAAATGACCCGCGCGGCAGCTTTGGATGATCCCAGGTTTAATCCCGTGAGCCCTGAAGAGATCGATGATATTAAAGTTGAGATTTCTGTTTTGACACCCATGCGTAAAGTTGATGACGTTTCAGAAATTAAGCCGGGCAAACATGGGATTTTGATCAGGAAAGGAAGTCGCAGTGGTACTTTTCTGCCTCAGGTAGCCGATAAAACCGGCTGGGGTCGGGAAGAGTTGCTGGGCCATTGTGCCCGGGATAAAGCCGGCCTTGCATGGGATGGATGGAAAGAGGCCGAGGTATTTGTTTATGAAGCAATCGTCTTTAGTGGATAATTCTTCTGTCCGGAGCCCAAAGAG
>JBNJDH010000303.1:0-4258 GCA_051744695.1 Bacteroidota bacterium
AATACCATTCCAGAAAGCCCACTGGGTATCGGTATCGATGTTCATCTTGATGGCGCCATAACTCACTGCCTCGCGAATCTCTTCCCATGATGATCCGGAACCGCCGTGGAAAACAAAGTTAACCGGCTTCTCTTCCGTGCCGAATTTCTCGGCAATATACTGCTGGGAATTTTTCAGGATGTCGGGACGCAAGACAACATTTCCGGGCTTGTAAACCCCGTGTACATTACCGAAAGATGCGGCGATGGTGAAATTGGGTGATACTTTTCCAAGTTCTTCATAGGCAAAAGCCACATCTTCGGGCTGGGTATAAAGCAGTGCGTTGTCAATGCCGGTATTGTCGACACCATCTTCTTCCCCACCGGTGATTCCCAACTCAATTTCGAGGGTCATGCCCATTTTGTCCATGCGCTCCAGATACTTTTTGCAGGTATCGATGTTCTCCTGAAGTGACTCCTCTGAAAGATCGATCATGTGAGAGCTGAACAAGGGCTTCCCGGTATCCTTGAAATGCTTTTCACCTTCTTTGAGCAGACCATCAATCCAGGGAAGCAATTTTCTGGCCGCATGGTCGGTATGCAAAATAACCGGAACTCCATAATTTTCAGCAAGCAAATGAACATGCTTGGCTGCAGCAACAGCACCTTTGATGGCTGTTTCATGTCCTTCTCCCTCGGCTCCTTTGCCGGCATAGAATGAAGCACCACCATTTGACAACTGAATGATAACAGGAGCATTGGCTTTCTTAGCAGATTCCATAACCGCATTAACTGAATTGGAACCGACAACATTAACGGCCGGAAGGGCAAATTCATTTTCACGTGCAATACGGAAAATTTCCTGCAGGTCTTTTCCTGAGGCAACGCCCGGTTTTACAACATCCGAAATTTTTTCTTTCATAATAACAAATATTTGATAAGATGTTTAATTGAGAACTTATTTAAAAGTATTAAAGAAATTCAATAAATTAAAAACAAAATAAAACTCTAACACTTAAAATAGATTACAAATCGGCGCAAATTTAAAAATAAAATAGAAAACGAAATATGGAATGGCCAAAAAACCAAATCAGAAGGGGTAGCCAATGGCAAAATTAAACCCCACATCTCTCCACTCCCACGGCCTGTTCAGGGGGATCCAGCGCTCTCCGGATGGCAATGACGGATCATGGGTTTTCATTCCCATATCAAACCGGAAAATAAAATAATTGAAATCAAAACGGGTCCCGAATCCTGTTCCCACGGCCAGTTGCTCTGCAAAACTGTCTGCCTGGAAAAGTCCGCCCTCGGGACTCGAACTTTCACGAATGCTCCAAATATTGCCCACATCCAGGAATAAGGCTCCTTCCAGAATCCAAAACAACTGGAAACGATATTCAAGATTGAATTCCATTTTCAAGTCAGCGGTCTGATTGTAAAACCGGTAGGCATCGTCGCTATAACTACCCGGGCCAAGTCCTCTTACGGGCCAGGCGCGGATGCTGTTGGCCCCGCCGGCAAAGTAGCGTTTTTCAAAAGGCAAAACATCCAGGTTCCCGTAAGGCACCCCTACTCCTCCGAAAAAACGATAAACCAATGAGCTGTACTGGTCAATATGATTGTGAAAACGCAGATCCACATCAGATTTAAGATATTGGGCATAACGGATTCCCAGCAACTCGTCGTATTCTCTTCCCTCCTTGTCGCCTCCCAAGTCTGAAGCCAGAGACAAAACATTTCCTGCCGATTCAAAATTAAACCTCAGATACCAGAAGTCCCTGTTTTCCCCCAGTGTCTGCTGGTTCATCAGGTAAGAGTAGTTCATATTCACGATCAGGTGGTCGTCATAAGTGTAACGAAGGAAAGTATCACTGATTCGCTCCTGAAAAACAGCATCCAGTTTGGGAATATTCACCAGGTTGAATTCGAGCGGATAGAAAGAATGCTCGATATGCCGGGATGATTGCCAGTTGTACCCCATCCGGGCATTGGCAATGGTCCGGGTATAATCGGGCCTTCGCTGGTAATTGTAGGCCAGAGATATGTTGGTTTTAGGGTTATATCTCTGCCGGAATTTTTCAATGCGGAAGGGCACCCAAAAACGGGGGATCACCACGGATGCTTCCGTTCCCAGCTCCAGGGTATTGAATTCTTCATCGGCAGTCCGGACAAATTGATTCTGCCGTGCCACCCGGGTGTTGAACGTAAAATATTCCCCTCCGCGAACAAGATTTTTATGCTGATAAGTAAAATTCCCGGCAGCACCAATGTTACCGGAAGAATTGGTCCCCTCCACATCAACGGAAAAAGCCTGATGCATCCCGGGTGAAAGCCGGATGATGCAATCGAGCAATGGCTCGCCTGAATCACTGTACTCACCGGTTTCCCTGAAACGAATATTAATGTAACGGAACAGTCGCAGCCCGCTCAATAACTGATGCGTTCTGTCAACCATGCGGGAATTATATAAATCACCGGCTTCAATATAGGTGGAATTGGCCAGCAATTGGGGCCTAAAGGTCAGCTCCTCTTCATGAACGACATGGATTCCGTCATGCCGCAAGGTATCAAATTTTTCGGTCACACCGCTGCTATCCTCCGAAAGCAGATCATCAGTACCAATACCAACATGAAACAACACATCCCGGACCCGGAATTTTTGGTGATGCTCAGTTTCCTCTATATCGGCCGGTTTCATGACCACCATTGTATCACTAACCTGATGATTGCCAACCGTGGTGTCGGACATAAAATGAATGTATTCGTCTGAAAACTGGTAATACCCACGGCTTCTGAGATTCCTTGTAATCCGGGCCCGTTCCTCTTCATGGATATCCACGGTAAAAGGGCGGCCTTCTTTCAGTTCCGTCTGCAATGTATCGGCTAAAATTTCCTGCTTCAGACTGTCATCTTCGAACCTGTAGTTGACATCGCGAAGGGTATATCGGGGGCCGGCATCAATGGAATAAACCACTTTTGCTTTCTTCTTGCCGGGATGCATCACGGTATCATTGACCTGAGCCTGAAAATATCCTTTATTCTTAAGAAACAGGCTCATCTGCTCAGAGGATTGGGACACCAGGAAAGGATCAAAAATGACAGGTTCTTCTCCAATTTTTCGCAGCCATTGATTGATCCCCTTTTCATCATCTTTTCCCGAAAGGTTGTAAAGCCCGAGATAGAATTTCCAGAATCCCAGCAGCTTGGTATTCTCCTTCTGACGGATATAAGGATTCAGATCATCCCTGTTCACATCAGGAGCTCTGTTTTTTATCCGTACATTGGTGAGTAACCTCTCATCTTCGGAAACAAACTTGGTGGAGGAACAACCGCCCCAAAAAAGGATAAAAATTCCGGCCATGCCCAATAGTGGGATCATTTTTCGCCCTGAGGCTATGTTTTTCAACCACTTCACCTGTTATTGATCTTGTTTTGTTTATTGGTTTCTTTATCTATTGTGTACAAAGAAACCAAATTTATCTGTTATATATTATACTTTTGCAATCAAAGAAAAAGCCAAAATGTTAGAAAAAGCTCAAAAAAAACTGATCACTTCATTGTCGCAAAAAAAATACCGCGATAAACACGGTCTTTTCGTGGCGGAGGGCCCAAAACTTGTGCATGATCTGTTGACATCGGGGATGACACCGGAAATCTTGGTTTCCGGTCATGACAATAGCTTTTTTCCTCATCTGACAGACACCACCGTTTTGCATACCGTTGATGAAGCTGAATTAAAAAAACTCAGTTTTTTGAAAACCCCCCAGGGTGTATTGGCTGTTTTCAAAAAACCGGCACAAACATTTCATTTTGGCGATCATGCCAATGATCTGACCCTTTGCCTCGACGGCATCCAGAATCCCGGCAACATGGGCACCATCCTGAGGCTTGCCGACTGGTTCGGGATCCCTTGGATTGTCTGCAGTCCCGATTCCGCCGATGTTTTCAATCCGAAAGTTGTACAGGCTTCCATGGGGTCCCTGTCAAGGGTTGCGGTTCATTACACCCGGCTGACGGAATTTTGCCACGACTCCTCCACGCAACTTCAACTCCCTGTTTTCGGGACTTTCATGGAAGGTGAAAACATTTTTTCAACCCAACTTCCCGACAAAGGCCTGATCATCATGGGAAATGAGGGGCAGGGTATACGGCCGGAAACAGAAGAAACCGTCACCAGCCGGCTCTCCATCCCTGATTTTGGAAGCGCTTCTACAGGAATGGAGTCGCTCAACGTGGCAGTAGCCACAGCCATCGTGTGTGCAGAGTTCAGGCGTCAGAAC
>JBNJDH010000304.1:0-4247 GCA_051744695.1 Bacteroidota bacterium
GAAATTGAATGAAAAGCACCCTGAAAAAAAAAGTTTTCAGGGTGCTTTTCATTTATAAAGTGTTTAAGCCACATCATCACCTGGGGTGAGGCTATGACTAGTCCCCCACGAAAACGTCATTATAAATCCCTGTTACACAACATCCATTTTCCAGGGTTACCTTTTGCCTCTTTTCTGAACATATATACAAAAACACAATACCAATAATTAAAAAAAACAGGAGGCACGCAACCAAATTTTAACTTTTAGCATCTTAACAAACAAAACATTAACTTTTAAAACCAATAGAATGATGAAACACGGCCCATAACCACCGTTAAAACAAAAATCTCCGAAAAGCCACAAGGAAGAATCACTCCGGGCAAGATGCCAACAAAAGGCAAAGAAACCGACCCGATTTGCTCTTTTGCCTGGTAACTTAAGGTTACCTTGAATATGAAAGTACTTTGTACTAATTACTCACTACTAAAAATCTTGAAATAATGATAGTAAAAATTTTCAAATTACCACCTGCATACCTGCTCTTGTTTCCCTTTTGTGTGGCATTGTTAGGGGCAGGTTGTGATAAAAATGAAATTCCGGATGAATCCCGGAAAGCCGAAGATTACATAGGGAAATATTCAGGAGTAGTTACCCGGGAACGGATGGCTCCCGATGGTTATGTAACACTGGAAAATGCCTTTGTTGAAAAAATTCCGGCAGATGTTGAAATAACCCGGTCGGATAAAGGGGATAATTTTCTGATGGTATATGTATCGGCTTACAACGATTCTATTTTATGCGAATTCGATGAATCGACGGGATATATTATAATAAGCGATGAGCTTTATTCATTTTACATGCGCACCCACGATTTTCCTGAATTCGACGGGATATACGACCATGCAGTTTCTACCTATGGAAATTTAGGGACCTGGATGCAAACTGATACAATTACCTTTGGTATTGATTTTTTAAAAGATATGAATGATAGTATTTATGTATGCAGTACAAACACTAAAAAATTAACTATAAAATGAAAAAAATAATATTAATAGCAGCACTTTTTGTAGTATTTCAATCAGTTGCTATAAACGTAAAAAATAAACCACATGTTATCACCCAGCCTGACGGGACAAAAATTGAATGTTTTATTACCGGTGATGAATTTGGTGGTATGATCCATGATGCAGATGGCTATTCGTTTAAAATGAACAAAGATGACGGATGATGGTATTATGCCATTGAGAAAGCTGGAGAAGTGGTCTGTTCTGAGTTTATTGTCGGTAAAGTACTGCCCAAGGAAAAGGGGTTAAAGAAAGGAGTTATGGAATTTAATAAGGCTTTCCATAAAGATGTAACGGAAAGACGGAAAAAGAATAAAGGAAAATTTAAAGTCTCGGGAGGTGTGTTGAAAAGTATTACCAGTACAACAACAATCAATACCATAGTAATATTTGTACGGTTTGACGGAGCTAATGAATTTTATAATAACCGGAACTATTTTGACCCCTTATTTAACTCAACTAGTCAGGAGTCATTGAAAGACTATGTTCAGGAAGTGTCTTATAATCAAATGGATATTAGCAGTACTTTTTATCCTATTTGTGAGCCAACAACTAACTTGTCAGTCGAGGATGACTATGCCCGAGACTATTATATTGATATTGAACATGAACCTAATGGTTATAGTAATTTTACAGAAAGAAGAGACAGAGAGCATGGCCTTGTAACCCGGACTGTGGAAGCTATAGCCAGCGAAGTGCCAACCGGTTTAAATTTAGATGCCAATAATGACGGGAATGTTGATCATGTTTGTATTATCGTTCAGGGAGGCTCTCTATACGTTGAAAGTGGTGATTTACTCTGGCCTCATCAATGGTCGCTATATTCAGAATATGCTTATATAAACGGTAAGCGGGTTTTAGAATACACATTTTTAAATACAGCTATAAGTTTAGTGGAAGAAACTATTTGTCACGAGTTTTTACATGTGCTCGGCATGCCGGACACTTATCATAGCTCAACATATAAACCCGATATAGAGCCCACAGGATATTGGGAGATTATGGGTGACCGAAATGGAAATTTTCCACATCCGGGTGCATATTTAAAAAGTGAATATTGCGGATGGATTAATTCGATCCCTGAAATAACATCAGAAGGTATTTACAGCATAAACCCGCTTACTTCATCCTCGAATAATTGTTATAAAATATTATCTCCTTTCTCTTGTAATGAGTACTTTGTTGTTGAATATCGAAAACGTAGTGGCGATTATGAAGGTACTCTCGAAGGTGACGGTTTACTTGTATATCGCATTAATACTTACGGAGATAATTATTATGGACCTAATGATGAGGTATATATTTACCGCCCCAACGGAACTTTAATCGTAAATGGGAGTCCTCAAAATGCCCATTATTCGTCGCAGATGGAGCGAACATCAATAGATGATAGTACTAATCCGAGTTCTTTTCTTTGCGATGGTTCTTTGGGAGGTTTAAAAATTTCCGACATTGGGTCGAGTGGAACGACAATTTCTTTTAAAGTCGATTTCTTAGGAGATATTTCCGGCCCCTCCCTTATATGCTCTTCAGGTGCCACCTTCACCGTCAACAACCTGCCGCCGGTTGATTCCATCATTTGGGAAACCGGCCCTTATCTTAATGTTGATTCAGGGCAATATACAAATTCACCTGTAATAAAAGCAACAGGGAATAGCAGCAGTTGGGTAACCTCCAGGCTTGTTACCGATTGTGGGAGTATAACCTTACCGCAGCAGGAAGTTTGGGCAGGTGCACCAAAAATTGCAATTGTCGATGGTCCAACAACAACTCCCAATAACCAGTGGGCCTATTACACAGCTCAGCTAGAAAGCACCTTGTCATCGCCAACCGATTATAACTGGATACTTAATCCATTAAATGGCAACTCTGTGTACGATTATGGGCAATATTGCGACATTGCTTTTTATAATTCCGGTTCTTATCAACTGGTTGTCCAGGCAAAAAACACCTGTTCCGATCCCAATTATGGTCCGTATTATGTTACTGGAATTTATGTTTATGATACCAGAAGTCTGTCTATTTCACCAAACCCTGCCACCGGCGAAACCACATTAACTATTGAATCCGGGGCAGAAACGGAAGCATTAAAATCGGCTTCGATTAGTGAAGGGTCATTTGACGACAACGCCGAATGGGACATGGAAATCTACAGCCCCATGCAGGCATTACAAACAAAGAAAACCAGGTTAAAAGGCAAAAGCACAACCATTCAAACCGCCGGCTGGACCGAAGGGGTTTATACGGTTCGTGTAAAATACAAGGATGAAATTTTAACCGGAAAACTTATTGTGAAAAGATAGAATTTTCCACCTGTAATAAATTAAACCTTCAGGATTGCATCCAAAAGTCCGAAGGCCTCCAATGGAGAACCGTAGCTAATAAAAAAATAAAAATTAAACGCTTATGAACTTAAAACTTTCTAAAATGAAAACATCAATTTTAACACTACTAGCTTTAATGCTGCTTTTTGCAGCCTGCCAAAAAGACCCGTTTGAAGCCAACTCCGGCACCTTTACCGACGAGCGCGACGGACGAGAATACAAATGGGTAAAAATAGGCGACCAGGTTTGGATGGCCGAAAACCTGGCCTATGTGCCCTATGTGTGCGCTCCCGATTCCCAGTGCGGTATCTGGATATACGGCTACGACGGCGAAGGCTCTTATGGCTCCATGCTAAATACCTATGGCGCCCTGTACGACTGGGAAACCGCCATGGATGTGTGCCCCGAAGGCTGGCATCTTCCCTCCGACGAGGAATGGATGGAACTCGAACGTTTCCTGGGAATGGAGGAGGATGAATTGGATCGCACAGGTATTATTCGGGGGCAGGAAGCAAACGTTGGAGGAAAATTAAAAGAATCCGGTTTAACCTATTGGAAAGAACCAAACGAAGGAGCAACCAATGAAACTGGATTTGCAGCCCTTCCCAGTGGGATATTACTTGATGATAAATCTTTTTCATCACTGAAAAGTGCTGCGTATTTGTGGAGTTCAACTTCAAATGAAAACAACACTGCATTTTGCAGAATGCTACATTATTATGGTGAAAATGTTACAAGAAAAAAAATCTCCAAAATCTCTGGTTTGTCCGTTAGGTGTATTAAAAACTAATCTTAAAACTATAATATTATGAGACTTTTTATTACTTTATTTTTACTATTTGCATTTTTTATTTCAAATTGTCAACCATCGTCTTTT
>JBNJDH010000305.1:0-4247 GCA_051744695.1 Bacteroidota bacterium
CAGGGTGAAGGGCTGCGGGTAAAAACCGGTCGATGGAATATTAAAGGACGGCCTGTGGCATTACTGGTGGATTTCAGCCCTCTGGTTGCCCGCAAAAATGAGATTCTGGCAAAACTTTGGGAAAGTTTTAAACTGGATAGCCTTTCCGGTCAATGGGATTATGTGGAGCCTGCCCTTTTTGGTTATGCCGTTGGAATGGTGATTGAAAGTTATTATAAGTTCTATATTGCCGACAGCGAAAAGGTAGTTGCTCACTTTCATGAATGGATGAGCGGTAGCGGAGCCCTTTATCTCAATGACCATTTACCTCAGGTTGGCACGGTGTTTACTACTCATGCCACGGTGGTGGGCCGGTCTCTTGCAGGTCGCGGTGAGCCTTTGTTTGACAACATGGAAGAATATGATGCCGATACACGTGCCGCCGAACTCAATGTGGTGTCTAAGCATTCCATGGAAAAAACCACTGCTGGAAATGTCGATTGTTTCACAACCATTTCGGAGATCACTGCACGTGAATGTGGGGCTTTCCTTTCCCGGAATGTGGATGTGATCACTCCCAATGGATTTGACAATAGCCTTGTGCCTTCTGGCCATACCTTTGAGGAAAAACGGAAAGCGGGTCGTGAAAAACTGATTACTGTAGTCCAGGCCCTTTTAGGGGTGGAAGTTAGTGATAATCCATTGTTTGTGTTAAACAGCGGACGTTATGAATACCGAAATAAAGGAGCTGATGTTTATTTAGATGTTCTGAAAAAACTGAATGAGGAAGGGGCTGATAACAGGGAGATTATTGCTTTTGTGTTGATCCCAGCCAATACCTATGGTCCCCGAAAAGATCTTGCGAGCAGGCTTAAGAAAAATAAAACGGATGGACCTTTGTCCAATCCGTTTATTACTCACGGACTCAACGATCTTGGATATGATCCCATAATCAACAAAATCCAGGAGATACATCTGAGCAACGAGGCCACGGAACGTGTGAAACTTATCTTTGTGCCCAGTTATCTGGATGGCAGGGACGGCATCATTAACATTTCATATTATGATCTTCTGCCGGCTATGGACTTGGCCGTGTTTCCCTCATATTACGAACCATGGGGATATACTCCCCAGGAAAGTGTGGCTTTCGGGATTCCTGTCGTGACCACCTCCCTTTCCGGATTTGGTTTATGGGCCTCACAGCATTCCAAAGGGATTGATGAGGGGGTGGAGGTTGTGCCCCGCAATGATACCAATTATTGGCAGGTTGTGGAGAATATTTCCGGGCTGGTGGAATCTGTCTCTGGCAAATCATCCCGTGAACTGGAAAATATTCGGGAAAAAGCACTCCATATTGCCTCATATCTTGAGTGGGAAACATTGATCCGGAATTATTATAAGTCCTATGATATTGCCCTGAAAGCCGTTAATGAACGTCGTAGCAAAATGCCTTCCATCAAAAGAGATGTTCGTGTCCGGCTTGTTCCCCAAACGACCCAATTCCCCGGATGGAAGAAGCTTGTAGTCAAATCACGTTTACCTGATCGCATCAAAGTTCTTCATGAACTGAGCCGCAATCTTTGGTGGACATGGAACCATTCGCTTGTCCAGCTTTTTAGCGAGATTGATGAGGAGCTTTGGAAAGAAACGGGAAAGAATCCTGTTCATTTGTTGGAGAAAGTTTCCTATGAACGGCTTAGCGAGTTGGCCGCTGATGAAGATTTTGTCGGCCGGCTGGATGCCATATATGACGAATTTCGCCGGTATATGGAGGCTGATTTTAATGAGGAGCCACGGATTGCTTACTTCAGTATGGAATATGGCCTCAGTAATGTTCTGAAAATTTATTCCGGAGGATTGGGGATTCTGGCCGGCGATTATCTGAAAGAAGCTAGTGATCGTGGCGTCAAAATGGTGGCTATTGGGTTGCTTTACCGGTTTGGGTATTTTACTCAGACATTGTCTCTGAATGGCGAGCAAACTGCCAGTTATGAGCCTCAGGTTTTTTCAAAGCTGCCTTTGGAAGAAGTGCGCAACGAAGACGGGAAATCTCTTTATGTCAATATCGAACTACCCGGGCGTGAGCTGCATGCCAAGGTATGGAAAGCACAGGTTGGACGGGTTTCTTTGTATTTGATGGATACAGATGTGGACCTCAACAGTCCCGACGACCGGGAGATCACTCACCAATTGTATGGAGGGGACTGGGAAAACCGCCTTAAGCAGGAAATCCTCCTGGGCATTGGAGGGGTTCGTTTGTTGAAAACCCTTAATGCGCATGTGGATATTTTCCATATCAATGAAGGACACGCTGCGCTCATCAGTGTTGAACGATTGGTCGATCTGGCGGAACAGAAATACAGCTTCTCTGAAGCCATGGAAATTGTCCGCGCTTCTTCATTGTTTACAACGCATACACCTGTTCCTGCCGGGCACGACAAATTTGATGAAGACCTTTTCAGAATTTACATGCGTCATATTCCCGATAAATTGAACATTACCTGGGAAGAATTTATGGATTTAGGTCGTGAAAGCGGGGAGGAAGATGAAATGTTTTCCATGAGTGCCCTTGCAGCTAAAGCTTCCCAGGAGATGAACGGGGTGAGTCTGCTTCATGGCGAGGTATCGCGAAAAATGTTCCATAAAATATGGCCGGGTTATTTTCCCGAAGAGCTACATATCGGGCATGTAACAAATGGGGTGCATTATGGAACATGGACCGCTTCGGAGTTGCAGAATTTCTATCGTGATATGTTTGGCCCTGATTTTCTGGATGATGTTTCAAACAAGGATGTCTGGAATAGAATTTATGATGTCCCCGATCAGCGAATATGGGAAGTCAGGCATTCTTTAAGAAAAAAATTGATGGATTTTATCCGGGAGCGGCTTGAAACCAGGATGTCGAGTCGTCATGATGCGCCGGGCCATATTGTAGAGGTCCTGGATGTGCTTGACGAAAATGCGCTGACCATTGGTTTTGCCCGTCGCTTTGCCACCTATAAAAGGGCAAATCTTCTTTTCCGTGATCCTGAACGGCTGGCTGAGATCGTAAATGATAACGAACGGCCGGTTCAGTTTATCTTTGCAGGTAAAGCCCATCCTGCCGATGAGGCCGGTCAGGCCCTGATCAAGCATATTGTTGAAATATCCAAAAAGCCCGAATTTGTAGGGAAGATCATATTCCTTGAAAATTACGATATGGAATTGGCCAAGCGATTGGTCAGCGGTGTGGATGTCTGGCTTAACACCCCGACCCGTCCGCTTGAGGCTTCCGGCACCAGCGGACAAAAAGCTGAACTGAACGGGGTGTTGAATTTCAGTATATTGGACGGATGGTGGTACGAAGGCTATGAAGAGGAAGCCGGCTGGGCCATTACTGAAAAACGGTCGTTTGACAACCAGGATTATCAGGATGAACTTGATGCAGCCACCATTTATAGCATGCTGGAGAACGAGATCATACCCCTCTTTTATGATGTGAATGATGAAGGTGTGCCGGATGGCTGGGTACGCACCATTAAGAATTCAATTGCCCATATAGCACCTCAGTTTACCACCAGGCGAATGATTGACGACTATTTGTCGAAATTTTATCGACCAATGCACAAGAGGCTTGGTGATTTGTGTACCAGTGACTGTGAGTTGGCGCAGGAGATTGCCGCCTGGAAAAGGCGGGTTTTGGCCGGTTGGAACGATATTGAGCTATTGGAGGTCAATATGCCCGATATTGCCCGCCAGGAACTGGGCATTGGTGATAACTACACGGTGGAAGTTAAGCTTGACCTGAAACAACTCGAAGATATTGACGTTGGACTGGAAATGCTGATTGCCGAATCGACCGAGGATGAGTTTCCTCCCATCCTGCATAAAGAACCTTTCAAGGTGGCAAAAAAAGAAGGTCCAATTGTTTATTATGAGATGAATTACAAATTGAACCTTCCGGGATCGTTTAAATTTGGCATCCGTATGTTTCCTAAAAATGAGCGTTTGCCGCATCAGCAGGATTTCGGACTTGTCAGGTGGTTTTAATGGACACTGGGTGTTGGTATTTTTTTCAGTATCAGGCCGGTCCTGTTCGGCACATACAACTTAAGCTGATGACCATTATTCGGATTTCCGCCTATAGGCTCGGTAAAGTACAATTGTTGTTGATCAATGCGGTCGAAACCTCCGAAATCGGATCGGTCCGAGTTGAGAATGATCTTGTATTTTCCCGGAGCTGCGGGGATCCCATAATCGGGAAAAGACTCTGACGGATGGAAGTTGAA
>JBNJDH010000306.1:0-4247 GCA_051744695.1 Bacteroidota bacterium
TCTCCGACAAGGGCGTCCTCACCCTCCTGCTGAACTCCTGAACGGGTTTCCCAACGAATTAGAACGGCAACGAATGGGAAACCGGGCGGGCTCCGTGGTTCCCGGCCCGGTCAATGGTCGAACTATCCCGGGCCTCCCTGAAAATTGGGTTTTCGGAGCTGTGGAACAATGCTTTGGACCTGACTTTTGAAATTCCCGATTTTAATCCTAAAGAACTCACAAAACAGATCGAAAAATATCTGGAAAATATGCATTCTTCTGAGGACAGTTAATATTTTATTGATTTAACCAATTAATCGAAAATAAAGCCATGAAAACACCTGCCTACATCCTTACATTATTGGTTGCAGCCGCTTTTATAGTGAACAGTTGCGGTACCCGTAAAGTCGAACGCATCGACACAGAAGAAGTTATTGATTTGAGCGGACGCTGGAACGACAGCGACTCCCGTATGGTTGCTGAAGCCATGGTTGAACAAATTCTTGAAGGCCAATGGCTTGGTAATTTCCGGGAAAAAAATGACGGAGAACGCCCTGTGGTGATTGTCGGGCTTGTTTACAATAAATCGCACGAACACATTGAAGCCGGAACTTTCATTAAAGACGTTGAAAGGGCCTTTATCAATTCAGGAAAAGTTCGTTTGGTACAAGCCGGCGATAAACGAGAAGAACTACGTGCCGAAAGAGCTGCCCAACAAGAGTTTGCTTCGCCCGAGACCCAGAAAGAATGGGGCCAGGAACTTGGAGCCGACTATATCCTGAATGGTGACATCAACTCCATTGTTGACAGTTACAAAGATGAACGCGTCAACATGTACCAGGTCAATCTTGAGCTTACCGACATCGAAACCAGCGAAATTGTCTGGATCGGCGATAAGAAAATACGGAAATACATCAAAAATTAAAGTTGCTGGTTGCTGGTTGCTGGTTGATTCGTTAATTCGTTAATTGGTTAATTCGTTGATTTGTTGCTGGTTGCTGGTTGCTGGTTGCTGGTTACTGGTTGCTGGTTACTGGTTGCTGGTTACTGGTTGCTGGTTACTGTTCACTGGTTACTGATAACTGTTCACTGGTTACTGATAACTGATAACTGAATTGTATGAATCGTTATTTGAAGGTTTTTATAGCACTGGTACTGTTGGCTGCAATGGCCGCATGTGCCACTTTTTATCAAAAAACCTATCAGATACAAAGCAATATAGCCAGGGGGAATTTTGAAAAAGCCAACAAGCTCCTGGAAAATGACGATAAATGGGCCGAAAACAACCACCGTGTATTGTATTTCATGAACCGGGGTGTAGTAGCTTTCATGATGGGTAATCACAAGGAAAGCATCAATTACTTCAACAAGGCCGACTACTATATTGAAGATTACTCAAAAAAATTCGGATGGGAAGCTCTTTCCCTGGTTTCCAACCCCATGGTAAAACCTTACAGGCCCGAAGATTTTGAAGCCATCATGATTCATTTCTATAAAGCATTGAATTTTCTTGCTTTAGATGATATCGAAGGGGCTCAGGTGGAAGCCCGGCGAGTCAATATTCAGCTTCAGCAGCTCAACGATCAATACAAAGACCACAAAAACAAATATCAGCGCGATGCTTTTGCTCATAACCTCATGGGCATAATCTATGATGCCTCTGGTGATTACAACGATGCTTTTACTGCATATCGGAATGCTTATGAAACGTATCAGGAAGATTATTCTGAACTGTTTGGACTGGAAGCTCCAAGTCAGTTAAAAGAAGATCTCCTGCTTGCCGCCAAAAGAAGTGGATTGCGTGAAGAGCTTTCCAATTTCGAAAACAAATTTGAAATGGAAGCCCCGGATACCCCCGATTCTGACAAAGGTGAACTCGTTTTGTTCTGGCTCAATGGCATGGGACCTGTAAAATCCGAACGGGAGATAACCATTTCCAATTTCGGGAAGTCGGACGGAATGGTGCATTTAGGCAATCGTGAAATGGGAATGAATTTCTCTTATCGAACCAGCAATCTTTCTTCCCGTGAAAAGGCAGCCTTTAAAGACCTTTCAGTATTCAGAATTGCATTTCCCAGATATAAAGAACGTTTGCCCGTCTTCCACCAGGGTAAAGTTTCTTACAACCACAAAACATTCAAATTCGAAAAAGCACAGGACATCAACAGCATCGCATTTCAGAGTCTCAGAGACCGCATGATACGGGAATTGGGGAATAGTCTCTTGCGACTAGCCACCAAAAGAGCCATGGAAGGAATTGCAAGAAAAGAAAGTGACGGACTGGGAGCAATCGTCAGCATTGTCAATGCCATGACAGAAAAAGCGGATACACGGAACTGGCAATCTCTTCCGCATTCCATCTCTTACGTCCGAATGCAACTTCCAACCGGGAATCAAAAACTCGACCTCCGGTTTTCGGGGAAACATTCAGAATCCGACACAATCAATGTCACGATCAAAAAAGGAAAAACTTCCTTCTATACTTATCATACCATGGAAAGTGAAACCTTTAATTAGTCTGTCCATAAAACCCCATTTTGGGAGTATTCATGATGCGCCCAATTTCACCGAATACCAATGATTTTATTTACAAAGAAATTTCCCTTTAGCCAATTGGTTTTTCCCCCTGGCCAATAGCACATAAAAACCAGGTTCAAGATCTGAGATCTGAATTGACATTTGATTGACATATCTCTTAAACCATTTTTGAACCAGCTCACCTTTACTGTTATAGGCATATAAAGTAATGATTTGTCCCTTTTCAAAAGGCACCTGCACATTCAGAAAATCATTCGCAGGATTGGGATGTAACGAAATACTCTTTTCATAAGAAACATCCAAAATGGATGATCCGACAGACAAATCGAACCAATTCAAATTGTATTCAGAACTTAAGGTTTTAAGCCGGATTTTATATCGTCCTGCCGGCAGGGTCACTTTACCTGTCTGAGTTTTCCATACCTGCCATCCACCTGTTGCTTCAAATGCCATGGTATCCTTTGTCTGAAATTCGTCATCCCGAGCAATCTGAAAAAGCAGTTTTGCATTTTGACGTTCTGTTGCAACCCGGTAATCTACGGTAAACTCATTTTCTTCAGCCACATCTATGGCAAATTCAATAAAATCACCAGGGTTGGCATAAGCTATATTTTTCCCTCCTCCGTTGTCTTCGCAATCTTCCAGTTCATAACCTTTATTGACAAGAAAATCCTCAGCCTCTATCTGTCCCGGAATACGAAATATTTGCGGAATACGATTATCCACATCCATTTTTGAAAACTGAGTCAGTTTTTGCTCTCCTGAAATCAAGGAAGTCCCTTCATAAGATAATGAAACATCCTGATTATAATCAATAAGCTCATCCAGGCTTATTTCTAAAATACGAGAATCTGAGACATCAGATGAGACATCAGCGACAGCAAATGACTCCCCATTGCTTTCAATGCCAAAAGACTGACTCAGGTCTTTATCACTTCCTTCTGTAACAGGCTTATTCAAAATAAGCTTAACCACATTTCCGGGAAAATCCACAGAACCTTTTAAAGGTCGAAATTCTGCATCATCAACTTTAACAGGATTCGTAAAACTGAAATAATTGAGATTCACCCCTCCTTTATCAATAACAAACTTAACTTTTGGTTTTCCTTCAGGTATAATCACGTCATCAACAGAAATTTTCTGCCATGATTGCCCTCCATCAGTAGAAGGCAGCGAAATTTTCTCAGTGACAGGGGTCCCGTCTATTTCCAGATGAACACTGGCCTCATCAGAGCTGGTTGCATATCTTATATTTAACTGCCACGCTGCAAGAGAGTCGGCCAAAACGGTATATTGCATCCATTCATCATCTTCTGTCCAACCCACATTGTATCCGTTGGTGTGCGAAGCCTCATCAGAACAAGGCTCTATATCCACCCCATCATTGCGATACGACCACCCCTGGTTCCAATTGGTGTAATCCTGACCATCTTCGAGGTGATAATTGGCCGTATCATTGTCGTAATATGCATATTTGACTCGACCCAGATCATAGTCCGAAAAGAAAATCTTCTCCCCAACAGTATGCTTTTTATATGGTTTTGTTTCAATTGTATGAGGCTGTCTGATCATCGCATCCACAACGTCTTTCTGAAAGACACAATTTTCTATTTTATGATTTTCGGCAAACTGCAAAACTGCCTGAAAAGCCTCCTCTTCAGTCATAGCAGGTCCTTCACCTTTCCAATAATCAATTAATTGTGTGTAACTGTCATTCACTTTCACTCTCA
>JBNJDH010000307.1:0-4242 GCA_051744695.1 Bacteroidota bacterium
GGCCTACTGACCTACTGACCTACTGACCTAATGACCTAATCAACCAATCAACCAATTGACCAATTAACCAATTGACCAATCAACCCGTCACTGCTGCAAAGGAATGAAATTTTTGTCATTTTCCCGGTGCGCTTCATTGCTCTGTTCAAAGACCAAATTCGTCATTTATCCGCTGATGGATTAAAACATCATACCGAATATTGGTTTAAGATAGCAATTTTATATTTTTGGAGAAGATTTTAATTTGCAAAAAATGAACCGATCTTTCTTCTTCCCGGGTGTTATCCTGATTATTGCTTTTTTATCTGTCTCTTGTGCCACAGAGGAAGTGCGCCATCAGGTTGCATTCTACAATCTTGAGAATTTGTTTGACACCATTGATACACGTGGGGTTCGCGACACTGAATTCACTCCAGACGGAGATAAAGAATGGGATACCCGGCGTTACCAGAAAAAATTGAACCATATGGCTTCGGTCATTGTCGAGATGGCTGAAGAGGAGCAATTTGATGCACCTGCCATAGTGGGCTTGTGTGAAATGGAAAACCGTGATGTGTTGGAAGACCTTGTGAATACTTCTCCTTTGGATAATTTTAATTACCGCATTGTTCATGAAGATTCGCCCGACCGGCGGGGAATTGATGTGGCGCTGATTTATCGACCGGAATATTTTGAGGTGGAACATTTTCATCCTGTTCCATTGATGATCGAAAATGAAGATGGAGATCGCATTTATACGCGGGACCAGCTGGTTGTTTCCGGACGTCTTGACGGGGAAGAGATCCATTTTGTTGTGAACCACTGGCCTTCGAGGTATGGAGGCCGTGAGCGAAGCAAACCTTTTCGCCGGGAGGCTGCTCGTTTGTCGCGTTCAATTGTGGACTCAATCCAGGACAAACGACCCCCTGCCGATGTTATTGTTATGGGTGATTTGAACGATGACCCGGATAATACCAGCGTGCAGGATGACCTCAAAGCAGGTGTGACACCCCAGCCCGCTGAAAGTGACAGCCTGTATAATCCTTTGGCGTCCCTGTTTTTTGAAGGTAAGGGCACCTTGTGTTACCGTGGTGTCTGGAACATGTTTGATCAGTTGATCCTGACGCCCGGTCTTTTGCAGGAAAAAACGGGCAGTCTTTATTTTGAAAAAGCCGGTGTTTTTGACGAAGAGTTTTTGCGCCAGCAGGAAGGGGATTACAAGGGGTACCCGTACCGGACCTTCGTGGGTGATTGGTATCATGGTGGATACAGCGATCATTTCCCCGCTTACGTGATCCTGAAAAAAGAGGAGAAAAAACTATTTTTCCGTTAAAACTCAATGCCTTTCCGGGCTTTGGTGTCCTGCTTGAAGTAGTGTTTGATCTCTTTCATTTCGGTCACCAGGTCGGCTTTTTCGATAAGTTCTTCCGGCGCATAGCGGCCGGTCAGCACCAGCTCGGTTTCTTCAGGGAGGTTTTCGAACAGGTCTGTAACATTTTCAATGGAGATAAGCTTGTAATACAGGGCAATATTGATCTCATCGAGAACGATGAGGTCATGTTTCTTTTCTTTGATTAGGGCTTTGATTTTTTCCAATCCTTTTCTGGCCGCTTCAAAATCTGCCTCTTCCGGGTCTCTTTTTATGAAACATTTTCGGCCGAAAAGCTGGTGATCGATTTCAGGCAGTTTTTCATTGATGATGCTGACTTCACTATAGGCCATTCCTTTTACGAACTGGCCAAAAAATACTTTTTTGCCCGAACCTGCAGCTCTGAGAGCCAGTCCCAGGGCTGCGGTGGTTTTTCCTTTGCCGTTTCCTGTATAAATATGTACCATGCGGCAAAGATAGTTACTTTTGATCAGTCGCGAAACCGAACTTCAATTCCGGGTACATCCGCCATAAGTTGTTTGAATTTGTCCGTATCTGTTTCACCCATTTGGTAGTGATAGGGGTAAAGTACATCGGGTTCAAACATTAAGGCAGCATCTTTTGCCATTTCCGGGCTCATGGTGTAAGGAAGATTCATAGGCAGGAAGGCAATGTCAATGTCCGGCAAATTTTTCATCTCGGGGATATTTTCTGTATCTCCACCAATATAGACAGTTTTGTCACCAAACTCGATTAAATAACCATTGTCCCGGCCTTTCGGGTGATAGGGTTCCCCGTTCTCGCGTTTGTGTTCGATGTTGTAGGCGGGTACCGCCCGGATTGTATAGCCCGCTACCTCAGTCTTGTCTCCGTTTTTCAAAACTTTTCCTTTGCCGAGTTCCTGATGCGAGGCTTCATTTACCACCAAGCTTGTGTTTTCTTGGCTAATGTCCTGAATGGTGTTTTCGTCCAGGTGATCGGCGTGTGCATGTGTGATCAGGATTAAATCTGCTTTTGGCATGATTTGATAATCGCCCATTTCTCCGTAAGGATCTACGTGAATGACGTCGCCATTGAACGAAAAATAGAGTGAGGCATGACCTACAAAATTGACTTCAAGGGGGCCATCAGAAGTCTCGAAGGTGTCTTTTTGCGGTTGGGCCATTGTCGATGTCACTGAAATGACTGCAATGAGAAAGGTTGCAAGTATTGCCCGTGAAAAAAATCTGTTTGTTTTCATAACTGTCTGTTTTGGTTTAACAAAAGTCATTAATTCCAATATAACCATCGAGGGGGCGGTTTGTTTAATTGTAGAAAGAAGGTGTTGAATCAAAAAAAAAATGTCGCCCTCCAATATCTGTAAATACCGGAGCGACGACAGTCTGGTTGTGCATTTTTTATATGTAGGGCGAACTCTAAGATTTTACCCTGATTAGCTGGCTGTGCCTGGTTAGCTTTTAATCAATTGTTTAAAATTTCGGCGTTTATCAGTTTAAATCACAGTATATAAGGGTTTTACAAACTTTTTTACATCTTACATCTAATAATCTAACGCTCTATTGTGGCTCAGAACTGACCATTTATTCTGAATGATTACCGGTAAAAAACCAAAAACGAAATTTATTCAGGAAAAGCTGGCAATTTTATCACCCTGGTATTTTCCGGCAGCAAGCTTTTCTTTGATTTCGGCAAACGCTTTAACGGTTTTTGTCACATCGTCAAGTGAATGGACAGCCGTCGGAATCAGGCGCAGCATGATCTGCCCTTTAGGAATAACCGGATACACGACAATAGAACAGAATATGCTGTAATTTTCTCTCAGATCCATGGTGAGGTTGGTGGCTTCGGGAATCGTGCCGTTCAGGAATACGGGTGTGACCGGCGATTCGGTTTCACCCAGGTTGAACCCTTCTTCTCTGAGACCACTCTGCAGGGCTTTCACCACGGTCCAGAGGTGTTCTTTGAGCTCAGGCTGGTTTTTCAAAAGTTCCAGACGCTTCAGAGCCCCGATTACCATGGGCATGGGAAGTGATTTGGCAAAGATCTGAGAACGCATATTGTAGCGCAGATAATGAATAACATTTTCGCGGCTGGCCACAAAAGCACCAATGCCCGCCATGGATTTGGCAAATGTGCCGAAAATAATATCCACCTGGTCGGTTACATCGTAATGTTCAGCAACTCCGGCACCGGTTTTTCCCATGGTGCCAAAGCCGTGGGCATCGTCCACCAAAAGGCGGAAGTCAAATTTTTCTTTAAGATCAGCAATATTATGAAGATGACCGAGGTCGCCGGCCATACCAAAAACCCCTTCCGTAATAACCAGTATGCCACCGCCTGATTCCTGTGTGCGTTTGGTGGCCATGTTAAGCATTTTTCCACATTTTTCCATGTCATTATGCGGAAACACAAAACTTTTCCCCCCTTTGGCCTTGTGGAGAAAGATGCCGTCCATGATACAGGCATGACATTCGGAATCGTATACAATAACGTCGTTGCGTCCGGCAAGTGTGTCAATAATAGAGACCATTCCCTGATAACCGAAATTGAGCAAATAAGCATCTTCTTTGCCAACAAAATCTGCAAGAGCAGATTCCAGCTCTTCGTGCTTACTGGTATGCCCCGACATCATCCGGGCGCCCATAGGATAGCCAAGTCCCCAGTCTTTGGCAGCTTCCGCATCAGTCTTTCGTACTTCGGGGTGATTGGCCAGTCCAAGGTAATTATTCAGGCTCCAGGTGAGGACTTCCTTGCCGCGAAATTTCATTCGTGGATGTATTTCTCCCTCGAGCTTTGGGAAAGCAAAATAACCGTGGGCATCTTTGCCGTATTGGCCCAAAGGGCCCATGTTCTTTTTTATTTTATCAAAAATATCCACTTTATTGTAGTTTTTT
>JBNJDH010000308.1:0-4242 GCA_051744695.1 Bacteroidota bacterium
GAACTGTCAATGGCCGCTATCTGCTTTCTGCCTTTTGTGGAGACGACGCCTTCGATTTTGACCTGGGATACCGCGGAAAATGCCAGTTTATCACGGGATTGCAGGCAGGCGCCACAGGAGATTTGCTGGTAGAGCTCAGTGACCGCGAAGGGTGGCCTAAGACCCGGCCAACCATTTCCAACGGGACCTTTATCGGACGGGGAATTGATGAAAAAGGACAAACCGCCAGATTTGACAACAGTTCGGGCGGAACAATTGCCAACTCCATTTTCATGCACCAAAAACTGGGCATTGACATAGAATATTCAGGGAACCGGCTCGATAGCTACCAACAATTCCTCAATGGCAACATCAGGGTTCTCAATAACACTTTTCATATGGTCGGGAACAATTCAGAATTACAAATCCTGGGCGTTTACTCCGAAAATATGATCAATATAACCGAACAAGACGAAACAGTAAGCGCTCATTTTCAGGATGGAGAAAATGTCATGGCTGATGCGGACATTGACTACAATCCACAAAACATTGATGAGATGAACCTCCTGCCAGGCAATGATCAAACGAACAACCTGTTTCCATTGGAGGATAGCTGGTTCGAAGAGGTGGACTTCAAAGGGGCTTTTGGTCAGACAAACTGGCTTAATCAGTGGAGCATTCTGGACAGAAGAGGATATCTAAAATAAAAAAACAGGGTCAACTCTCTCGGTTGGCCCTGTTTTTTCAAAATCCGCGAATTAGTTATTAATTCATGATTTTTTATTTTGAAATCAGATTGATATCGTTCATTAATTTATCTCGGTACGATTTACCAATTGGTATAACCTTCGAACCGTTTCCGGTCATAATGACAACCGAATTATCTTCAATAACCTTGATCTTACTAAAATTCACGATAAAAGAACGGTGGATACGCATAAACTTATCAGTAGGCATTTTATCCGAAATGGCTTTCATCGTGAAGTGAATGGTATATTTTTCGTTGAAGGTATTGAGAACCACATAGTTCTCAAGTGCTTCAATCCACAAAATATCATCATATTTGATGCGTACCAGGGAACCATTGTTTTTTATAAATATTTCGGTGCTTTCCTTGACGGGACTTTCCTTTTTCTCGTAACGTTCCCGGGCACGGTTAACTGCTTTAATAAAACGACCGAAATGAACCGGTTTCAAAAGATAATCGGTCACATCATATTCATAAGATTCAAGGGCATATTTTTCCTGGGAAGAATAAATAATTACCTGCGGAATGGTGTCGAGAGAGTCAAGAAATTCAATCCCTGACATTTCCGGCATTTCGATATCAAGAAAGATCAGGTCTACTTCATCTGCATCGGGCTGGTTAAGTGCATTCATTGCCTCCACAGCACTCGAGAAAGATCCTGCAAGATGAAGATCTTCTGTCCTGCCTACAAACTCTTCAATAATCTTTATCGAAAGCTTGTCATCATCTATAATAATGCAATTCATAGAAAGAGATTTTGGTCAAAATTACAAAATATACCCCAAATTACCATCATGCAAAGGAAGCATTTTCTTCCATTAATCAATGCTTTTTGATGACGAATTGTTTATTTTCCCTGAATTTTTTTCTCCGCAAATGACTGTTCAAGAAGCTCGACCCTTTTCACCGTTTTCCTGATCCAATGCAAGAATAACTGATCAAATTCATCTTCTTTAAGTTGCCATAAATCCCCTCTAATATTTTTACGCATTTCGCTAGTAAAATGTTGCAACAATATTGCGGCTGCAACGGAAACATTAAGGCTTTCAGTAAATCCATACATAGGAACGGTAACGAATTGATCGGCCATTTCTTTTGCTTCTGCAGATATTCCACTTTTTTCACCTCCCAAAACCAATGCAACAGGACCTTGAGAAATATCAATATCAAAGAACGGAACAGCATCTTCATCGGCCACAGTTGCTAAAATCCGGGCTCCCTCTTTCTTAAGTTTGTTCAGGGCTTCTTTGGTATTATCAGCTTCAGGGTGATTGTATCTCCTCAGGCTAAGCCATTTGGACGAGCCAAGCGCTATGTCAGGATTGACCTGGTAAGTATGGCGGTTTTCTATAACATGTACATCCTGAACTCCAAAACAATCACAACTCCTCAAAACGGCACTTGCATTGTGAGGATGATAAATGTTTTCGAGTACCACAGAAATGTAGCGGGTACGATGTCTCAAAACTTTTTGAAACTGGCTTATCCGGTTTTCAGACACAAATTGGGACAAATACCTGATCAATTCTTTTTCCATACGCAACAAGCTTCCTCAAACAGAAAAAATTTAATAATGCCCACTTGTTTTACCCTCTCATTAAAATTGCTGATGACGTTAATCTGATTAATTCAGGGATTAATCACCCTTAAACACCAAATATCGGGAGTAGTGCATACGAGTATCGATGCAATCTTTTAGTTTAAATCACTGGTGTCCGGTAAAAAAATTGGAGATTGCTTCACTGTGTTACCAATGGGGACGCAAATAAAAGAGGGCATCTCATTTCACTGAAACACCCTCTTCTTATTCTTTTTTGACCAAAAAAGAATCAATTCACAGCATCGGTGAGCTCACTACCAGCTTTGAATTTAACAACTTTTTTGGCAGGAATCTTAATTTCCTTACCGGTTTGAGGGTTTCTACCTGTACGGGCGCTTCTTTCTGAAACTGAGAAAGAACCAAATCCGACCAGTGCAATCCGGTCTCCCTTTTTCAATGCATCACCGGTTACTTTAATAAAGCTGTCAAGAGCTTTTTTGGCATCAGCCTTAGTCAATCCTGATTCGCCAGCGATTGCTTCAATTAATTGAGCTTTGTTCATAATAAAAATTAATTTTTAGGGTTAAAAAATAGGTTTCCCAATCTTCTTTCCACAAATATAGACGGTTTTTGGTGTTTACCAAATTTTAACCCGGAAAAAATGGCCTAAAAGCCAAAATTTTTTGAATAATGACTAAAAAATTGGTTTAATAGATATTTTTTTTGAAGTCAACGGACATGGGGAGTATGAAAAAATCATACGATTTTTTGATGACAGTCGTTAATTTTATGATCATTTTTTATTGTTACTACTTCACTCCTAATCTACAACATTCACATGTGAGCCAATCACATCTAAACCATCAATCAAACTACTGACTATCAGCCATTTAATACTTAAAAATTAAAAAGCCCTGACTTCCAGAAGCAGTTTGAATTTGGTGAATATCTATGAAAATCACCTCCCTCCTGCTTACCCGGGAAATTCAGGGCATTTTAAACCGAAGGGGAGTTCCCCTTTAGCATGCTTTATTTATTCTTGCGCGACTCATCCCGCATTTGGTCTATACGGGAAAGGACTTCCCGCAAGCTTTCAGCAGATGACTCATTTTGTTCTTTTCCTTTTCCTCGTTTCACATTTCCACCCGAACCACCGGATTTGGTTTTTCGTTTGGTTCCTGATTTCTCTTCCTCCTGCTGACGAGCTCTGAGTTCAAAATTGGTATATATGCGAGGTTCGGAAAAACTCTCCACTTGTTCATAGTCCAAAAAATCAAGATAACGCAGGAGTTCTTCAAAAAATTCGACCTTGTCGTCCCTGACTTTTATACGATAATGTTTCATATTGCATGGTTTTTTACTTGAGTTTATAATGGTTAAACCCTGGGTAACACAACTCTTGTTCAAAGATCATTACTCCCGGATGGTCTTTAATATCAAATTATTCTCAAATTTCATACCCAAACAAAAGTTCTGGTACTATTCGCCAGGCTTTACAATAAATTTATAACAAAAAAATTCTGAATTCAAGAGTTAAAACACTTTTTAGAAATTATCTCTTCATATTATCGATAATAGAAAAGAATCCCCTATCATAAAACAGAAAAACACTAATTTTGTTAAAAGAAAACAGCGTTTTTTTAATAAGGAAAGCCCGCTTCCCCCGCATGATAAATAAATAAGAGATGTTTTTTTAACAGTGGTGGAATTATTTCACGGGGTGAAACGAGGTGTTATAGAAGTGACAGAACAAAATGAATCAACTTATTCAGCGGACCCAAAATGTAAACAACTGACTCGACCCTTCTTGCAAAAGTGTAATGGACTATTGCAGTTGATTTTAAAAAAGGATGAAACAGGTGGAAGCATCCCCCCTCCTAATGACCTAATGACCTAACCTGGACAAGCCAGAACCAAATATTATATAAAAGAATCAAATCAGAATTAGTAGGATTAGCTAATTGCTTCGCAATTA
>JBNJDH010000309.1:0-4226 GCA_051744695.1 Bacteroidota bacterium
AAAAAAAAAGTCCGGCCTGATTACAAATTTCAACGCCGGATTTTTTTTGTTCCGTATTTTATTTTCCAGCCGGCATAACCGGTCTGCCAACCAAAATTCCGTATACATTCTCCCGGCCCAAAATATACCCTTTTAAAGATTTTTCAGACAACCTCACTTTATCTCCATTCATGGAAGCATGCATGAAATATAATCCTTCATTGGTGTGATGCGCAAAACCGGTATGTGTCACGTCCAAACCTTCAATGGAAGAACAAAACGCAATGATGTCCCCGTTTTTAATTTCTTCCGAAACCTGATCAAGATGTTCCGGAGTGACATACTTCCATTCATATTCTGAAACTCGTTTCTCCGCTTCCTGTATGGCCTGAATATGTTCGGCATTTCCGGATAACCGATCATATTTTTCAGAATTGGCGGACATAAAACCCACTTCGGAATTAAATTTTCCATCACCCATCTCATTGCTGATGATCTCAACCAAACCTTTCTCCTGATTATCTTTAAGCCACTCACTAAAATAATGCAAACGGGAGGGATAGCCATCAACTTCCCCCTTTCTGTATCGCAATACCCTGAGGTGTTCGATATAATTCTGAAATTCGCAACTTCCTGATTTCAGGCAATACGACAGCGCCAGAACATTTTCAATATAGGTGGTACAATCAAACTCGCGTAAATTCACAACAAGTTTTTCGGTCTCCCCTACTTCAAGCGTATGAGCTACATAGGGCTCCTCGTAAAAAAACCGTCCCACCTGCACAATGACTTCAGAGAAAGGCATTTTTTTTAATGCTTCTTCTTTGAACTCATCTACCAAACGGGAAAAAATGAGAGAATCTTCAGCTGTGACAATCACCTCATCATCGCCTGAAGAGGCGTTGCATTGCTTCTTTGGTCCGGTGGCTTGAATATTCAGCAAAGGAAAAATGAACAGCAGGACCGGAATGATCAAATTAAAACTTCTGATTTTCATGGTGAATAATTTATTACTGTTACTCATCTGATGACATCAGATCATCCGATAAGTATAGGACTTCGTTCCATTGATGGATTAAATATCGCAAAAATATCCCGTAAAGCCCCGGCCATTCTAATAAAAATTCAAATTCATCCGATCTTTGGATAAATTGGTCGCTTTTTCAGCCACGTTAATAAAAGCAGAAGAAACAAGATGCATTTCCATTGAAAACATTTCTCTATCTTCAGGGTTGAAAAAGATAAAGACATATCTTAACACTTTCCCGACCGACAAATACAAAAAACACAACAAAGACTGCAACCTCTATGGACCAGTTAAAAAGCCATATCGATACAACAAACATTGAGTTTTCGGAAAACACGGAATTTAACCGGGGGCTGACCGAGAAATTAAATGCCAGACTGGAAAAAGTCATAGAAGGCGGTCCGTCGAAAGTCAGAGAAAAACATACAGGCCGTGGAAAGTTGCTTGTGCGGCGACGGGTGGAAAAATTGCTCGATCCCCATACCCCTTTTCTCGAACTTTCTACCCTTGCCGCCTATGATCAATACAACAACGAATTCCCTTCTGCCGGCATTGTCACCGGAATCGGACTTCTCCACGGCCGGGAAGTGATGATCGTGGCCAATGACGCCACAGTAAAAGGCGGCACATACGTCCACGAAACCATTAAAAAGCACCTCAGGGCCCAGGAAATTGCCGAAGAAAACCACTTACCATGTATTTATATGGTCGATTCGGGAGGAATTTTCCTGCCACAACAAGCAGAGGTCTTCCCCGACAAGGATGATTTCGGAAGAATTTTTTTCAATCAGGCACGATTGTCAGCGGCCGGCATTCCACAAATTTCCATTGTCATGGGGTCATGCACAGCAGGTGGCGCCTACATCCCGGCTATGAGTGATGAAACCATCATCGTTCGCAATCAGGGCACCATATTTCTGGCCGGCCCTCCACTTGTCAAAGCTGCTACAGGCGAAGAGGTCACCGCCGAGGAACTGGGCGGAGCGGAGGTCCACACAAGCATAAGCGGAGTGGCCGATCACATTGCGGAAAACGATGAACATGCTTTACAGATTTGCCGCAACATCATGGAGCCCATAGCCGAGAAGAATGACAAAAGCAAGTCAACAAATTCCGGGAAAGAGCCGGTTTACGATCCGTCAGAACTTCATGGTCTGATTCCCCATGGCAAAAAATCTTTCCCCGATGTCCGGGAAATCATTATGCGAATCACCGATGAAAGCCGCTTTAGTGAATTTAAAAAGGATTACGGAACCACTCTGGTAACAGGGTTTGCCAAAATTCACGGACACACCACCGGCATTCTGGCCAATAATGGCATTTTATTCTCTGAATCGGCACTAAAAGGCACCCATTTCATTGAGCTTTGCAACCACCGTAAAATTCCTATGGTATTTCTTCAGAACATCACAGGTTTTATGGTTGGCAAAGAATATGAACAAGGCGGAATTGCCAAGAACGGAGCCAAAATGGTTCATGCACTGGCCAATTCCGTGGCTCCCTTCTTCACAATCATCATCGGGGGCTCATACGGAGCTGGAAATTACGCCATGGGCGGACGGGCCTATAACCCCCGTCTTCTGTTCATGTGGCCCAATGCCCGGATATCTGTCATGGGTGCCCGGCAAGCTGCACAAGTGTTAATGACCCTCAAAAAAGAACAGGCCACGGCCAAAGGCAAAGAGGTGTCCGAAGAAGACCTTACTGCCATTGAGCAGGAAATACAGAAAAAATACGAAAACGAAGGTTCTCCCTGGTACAGCAGCAGCCGGCTGTGGGACGACGGGGTGATCGATCCCGTCAATACGCGCGATGTGCTGGGAATGGCGCTGGAGACTTCACGAAATGCACCAGTGAAAGAACCCCGTTACGGAATATTCAGAATGTAAGAAAGGAATACAATCAGTCTGATAATTTAAAACCTAACGATCTTTTGTATGATCCACCTCACAAAAAAGTATGCCGGCGAAATAAGTTTTCTTGAACTTAGCCGCCCGGCAAAGAAAAATGCCCTCAACAAGGAAATGATCGAACAGATCATTGATTACCTGGAAAAATCGGCCGACAGCAAGCAATTCCGGGTATTGGTCATCTCCGGCAAAAACCGTTTTCTCTCGGCCGGTGCCGACCTTGAATGGATGCGTTCGGCAAAAGAACAGGGCGAAGCCACAAACCGGGCGGATGCGGACCTCTTCACCAAACTTTATCAGACCCTTTTCAATTACCCAAAACCTGTTATTGTTTCTGCAGAAGGAGGAGCTTACGGAGGAGCCATAGGACTCATGGCATGTGCCGACATCGTCACCACCACACCGGAAGCCAGTTTTGCTTTCTCCGAGACCAGGCTGGGGCTGGTACCGGCAACAGTGGCCCCCTGGGTCATCAGAAAGACCGGTCAGGCTTTTGCCCGAAAAGCTTTCCTCACCGGAAATGTATTTAATGGAACCGAAGCTATGGAAAACGGGCTGGCTCAATACATTTTTTCACCCGACAAAATACAACCCAAAACCCGGGAAATTGCCGGATTGATTGCCAAGAACGGCCCCGGGGCTCTCCGGGAAACAAAATTGCTTCTGAACAGAATCGATGGTCAGATTGTTTCAATTGACGAAGATTTAACACACTATTGTTCGACAAAAATTGCTGAAGCCCGAACATCAAAAGAGGGGCAGGAAGGCGTGGAAGCTTTTTTTGCCAAACGCAAACCATCATGGAACCAATAAAAATGAGTGACCGTCATATACAAACGCTTTTCATAGCCAACCGGGGAGAGATTGCCCTACGCATCATCCGGACTGCCCAAAGACTGGGCATGAGGACAATTTTGCCGGTCATAGAAGATGAAAAACTGACACTTCCGGCACAACAGGCAAACGAAGTAGTGGTTCTGGATGATCTCTCCCTCTCCGGCACATATCTCAATCCTGAATTAATGGTTCGCCTGGCGCTGGAATCCGGAGCCGATGCCATCCACCCGGGATATGGCTTTCTCTCCGAAAATGCTGATTTTGCCCGAAAAGTCGAGAAAGCAGGTCTCACCTGGGTTGGGCCCTCACCAGCAGCCATCGAAAAAATGGGCGACAAACTGGAGGCAAGAAAAATCGCACAAAAAGCTGGCGTCTCAGTCGCTTTGGCCCTTGAGGGGACACCGGAGGAGATCTTTCAACACATCGACCAACTTTCGTTTCCCCTTCTCATTAAAGCGGCAGCCGGAGGCGGT
>JBNJDH010000310.1:0-4223 GCA_051744695.1 Bacteroidota bacterium
AATGACCGATGAAGAACTTCTGGATATGGTGCAGGAAGCTTCGATCAGGTATTATTGGGATGGGGCCGAACCCAATAGTGGTTTAGCCCGTGAAAACATCCCCGGCAGAAAAAATATGATCGCCACCGGCGCTTCGGGCTTCGGAATAATGGCCTTGATCGTGGGAGCTGAACGGGGTTTTATTGAACGAGAGGATATGGTCAGCAGACTTGATAAAATCGTGACTTTCCTGGAAGATGGCGACCGCTTTCACGGCGCTTTTGCCCATTTTATGGACGGCCTCTCGGGCAAGGTAGAACCGTTCTTTGGCCAGTATGATGATGGTGGAGACCTGGTGGAAACATCTTTCCTGATGCAGGGATTACTCACTGCCCGCCAGTATCTTTCTGAAGAGGATGATCGGGAAAACCGGATCAAAGACCGGATCACCGGGTTGTGGGAAGCTGTGGAATGGGACTGGTACCGCCGTTACGACGACAGTCCCTATCTCTACTGGCACTGGTCGCCCGAGCATAAATGGCACATCGATCACAAACTGATCGGGTGGAACGAGACCATGATCACTTATATGCTGGCCATAGCTTCGCCCACGCATTCTATACCTGCCGAAATGTATTACACGGGCTGGGCATCACAGGATTCTGTTGCACAGGCCTACCGTGCCAACTGGGGGCAGACAAAGGATGGTTCCATGTATGTCAATGGCAATACCTATTACGGGGTTGATCTGGATGTCGGTGTCAGCAACGGGGGGCCCCTGTTTTTCACCCATTATTCTTTTTTGGGTATGAATCCCCGGAAAGTGGATGACGGATACACCAACTATTTTGAAAACAACCGCGACATTGCCCGGATCAACTTCCGTTATTGTTGCGAAAACCCGCATGGTTTTCCCGGTTATGGGGAGGATGTATGGGGCCTTACGGCCAGCGACGGACCCTGGGGCTACAAAGCCCGTGAGCCCGTTGCCCGGATGGACGACGGGACCATAGCACCGACAGGGGCCCTGGCTTCGTTTCCTTACCTGCCCGATGAGGCCATGGAAGCCTTGAAAACTTATTATCGCGAATATGGAGAGTTCCTATGGGGACCATATGGCTTCCGCGATGCGTTTAATCTTTCGGAAGACTGGGTGGCGCCGATTTATATGGGGTTAAACCAGGCGCCCGTGGCGGTGATGATTGAAAACCGCCGGAGTGGATTGGTCTGGGATATGTTTATGTCGAATTCAGAAGTTCAATCAACTCTGGAAAATCTTCAGAATAACCGGGAGGGTGTTCCCACTCAAAAATAATGTGTCATGAAAAATGGGGTTTTATTTCTTGTTTTACTTTTCACTTTGTCCTGTACACAAGGCGACAAAGACCTGACCTATAAAGATGTGGCCGAAAGGATGGTTGATGCCAAACGACTGGCTGAATTGCCTGCAGAAGGAGAAGAGAGCGGGATGTTCAGCAGTTACGACCGCAAAAGCCAATATGACGAAGAAACAGGCGAATATGTTGAATGGTCGGCCAATGACGATGGTCTGTCTCCCCAGTACATTCGAAAAGAGGGGGAGAATATGGTATTGGCCGAAATGGAAGGTCCCGGTGCCATTGTGCGCATCTGGTCGGCCAATCCGGAAAAGGGACATGTGAAAATTTATATCGACGGGGATGAAGAACCGGTACTGGATATGCCCTTCCGGGATTATTTTGACCCCTCAAAATTGCCGGCATTTAGCTACTCCAATCTGGTTTATGAAACCAATGCCCGGGGGTTCAATAACTATGTCCCGATTACTTTCAACGATTCTGTAAAAGTTGTGGCAGAACCGGGCTGGGGCCAATACTACCATTTCAACTACATTCGGTTCCCGGACGACCACACCGTTGAACCATTCGATGCGGAACCATCTCCCGATGCAGTGAAGACTCTCGGAGAGATCAATGAGCTTTTTGGAGATGGTTTGGGAAAACCTTTTTATGAAACAAACGATCCGGTTGAAGACACGCATACTGTTGTCGTGGGAGCCGGTGAATCCAGCGACCCCATTACGATAGAAGGGCGCCGGGCCATCACTTCGCTGCGGGTGAATGTGGATTCGCTTCCCCGTGAGGAGGAAGAAGAGTTGTTGAGAAAAACAGTGATGAAAATCCGGTGGGATGATCAGGAAGAGCCGGCTGTTTGGTCGCCCATTGGTGATTTCTTTGGATCGGCCCCGGGTTTCAATCCTTATGAAACCCTGATGATGGGCATGGAAGACCGGGATATGTATTCCTACTGGTATATGCCGTTTTCCAAAGGGGCCGAGATCCAATTTCAAAACCATTCGGATATTCCAGCTGATCTGGATGTCAAAGTCAGACATGAAAAGAATGCGATTGAGAGCAATGATTTCGGATACTTTCATGCCAAATGGCACCGAGATATCATGCCGGTTGATTCCACGCGCTGGCCCGACTGGACGGTTCTGAAGACCGAAGGTACCGGGCGTTTTGTAGGTATGTTTCTGTCGGTCTGGAATCCCAAAGGCGGTTCGTGCGTGCGGCATGCCGGCGAAGGTCACCATTGGTGGGGCGAAGGCGACGAAAAATTCTTTGTGGATGGAGAGAAATTCCCTTCCACTTTTGGTACAGGCACGGAGGATTACTTCGGATATGCCTGGTGTGTGCCCAACTTTTTTCAGCATGCCTATCATTCCCAGAATTACACTGAGGATAATATGGGCTATCAGGCACTGAACCGGTGGCAGATCATTGACAATGTACCTTTTCAGGAGTCTTTTGAAGCTTATATGGAGAAGTACTTCCCCAATGAATGGCCCACCCAGTATGCCACCGTGGCCTACTGGTACCTGGACCGGGACGGGACAGATCCCATTGAATCCACCCCTGCGGATGAGCTATATGGCTTCGAAAAAGACTATTCCGTGTTTCGGGCCGACAATGCCATTGAAGGGGAGAATATGCGGATTGCATCCAATTCAGGGGGTTGGGCATCCAATGATGTCTTTGCACATGAAACTTTATTCAACAAAGTAAGTGGTCACAAGATTCTAAACTGGTTTGCAGAGCCTGAGAAAGAAAATGTGCTGAAAACCATTTTTGATTTTGAGGAATCAGGAACATACAGGGTGTCTGCAAACATCATCCAGTCAAAAGAGGGCGGTCAGTTCCGGTTTCAGCTGAACGAGGGGGCTCTCGAAGGGCAGATCAATTTTCATCATGAAGAGGAAGATGAAGACGTCCGGAAAATTGACCTTGGTATAGTCGATATGGAAGAAGGTCAGCATGAGCTGGTCTTTGAGTGGCTGGAGGAACAATCAGAGGGCGGACGCCTTTCGTTGGATTATCTGGAATTCACTTCAGTGAAGTAAAAAAACATACAAAATTTAATTTGTGTCGGTTGAAGACGTCTTTAAATATAGGTTTTAGGACATTGCGTCAGTGGTAATCTCATAGCTTGCAGATGTTTTGACAATCATGAGAATAGCACCCCGTTTTAACGGGGTGTTTTAAAAGTTTAAGAACAACAACATCCAGCCGGCTTTTAGCCGGCTTCCCCCTTTTTTTGAAACTTGGTGCTATGCCAGAAAGGATACAATAAAAAAACAATTAAAAAACACGGCTGCCAATTTATTCAGCAGCCCCAAATTTATTGATATGAGAAAAAAGATAATGACATTGGTAGGTGTCGGCCTTTTTGTGGCCCTGATGTCTTGTACGGGTGTGGGCAATGCCGGCAACACCCCGGAATGGGAGAGTTATAGCGGAGATCCGGAAATTGAGAGAAAAGTGGATTCAGTCCTGAGTCTCATGACCCTTGAAGAGAAAATTGGTCAGATGAATCAGTATTCCGGAAACTTTGCCACCACAGGTGAGGTTGCAGATACCAAATCGGGAGAATATCTGAGAAAAGGAATGATTGGCAGTACTTTCAATGTGTTTGGTGCCGACCATCTCAGAATGCTTCAGGAGCAAAATCTGGAAAATTCAAGGTTGGACATCCCCATGCTTTTTGCAGCCGATGTGATTCACGGGTTGGAGACCACCTTCCCCATCCCCATGGCAGAAGCATGCTCATGGGACCTGGATTTAATGGAGCAGAGCGCCCGCATTGCAGCTGAGGAGGCGACGGCTTCGGGCGTGGCCTGGAACTTTGCCCCGATGATCGATATTTCCCGCGATCCCCGGTGGGGACGTGTGATGGAAGGTGCCGGTGAGGATGTGTATCTCGGA
>JBNJDH010000311.1:0-4215 GCA_051744695.1 Bacteroidota bacterium
GCCCGAGGCGGCCACATCGCCCATGGAAACGACGAGAGGCTTGGTTTCAGAAGTGAGCTGAATCTCTCTCCAGATGATCTCCGAACCAAGTGCCGATCCTCCGGGTGAATTGATGCGGAAAACCACGGCCTGAATGGAAGTGTCTCTTCTGGCCTTGCGGATTGTCCGGGAAAGTTCGTCTGAGAGGATCCCTTCAGTATCGCTTCCGTCGATTTCACCATTGGCATAGATGACGGCAATTTTGTTTTTGGAGATGCCTTCGTCTTCATCGGGTACGTAGGCATCTTTGTATTTCTTCAGCCCAATGCTGTTGATGTCGTCTTTGTAGTCGGTCTGGGTGGAGTCCTTAAGCTCTTTGATGATCTCATCCTTGTATTTAAGCCCGTCGATGAGGTTTGCCCGCATCAGGAAATCCCCATTTTGGAAAAGAGGCATCTGATCGGCCGTTTCGTTGAGCGCTTCCGTGGAGAGTTCCCTTGAATCTGCGACATTGGCTGTAAGATGACCCCATATGGAATGTACGTAAGCTTCCGT
The DNA here is from genome assembly GCA_051744695.1 of Bacteroidota bacterium. Taxonomy (GTDB): domain Bacteria; phylum Bacteroidota; class Bacteroidia; order Bacteroidales; family Marinilabiliaceae; genus Marinilabilia. The sequence goes on from JBNJDH010000311.1 coordinate 535, forward strand.
TTGTTCCCTGGCTGCATCACTCATATCGGTTCTTGTGAAGGGTTCCACGGCCGATTTGTAATCTCCGTGACGAATGATCTGCATGTCGACACCCAGCTTCTCGAGTGTGTTTTTGAAAAAGGTGCGATTGGCGGTAAGTCCCTGAAAATCGAGCATCCCTTCGGGGTTCAGATAAACTTTGTCGGCTACCGAAGCCAGATGATAGGCTTTTTGGGAATATACAGGGCCAAAACTGACCACAAATTTTCCGCTTTCTTTAAAATCCGCCAGGGCATCTCTGATCTCCTCAATGGTGGCGTGTCCTGCCATGATGAGTTCCGGTTCCAGGTAAATGCCTTTGATCCGGTCGTCCCGGCCGGCTTTTTCAATGCTTTCCAGGATGTGGTTGAGTCCCACCGGGGCGGTTTGGCCCGAGAGCTCGGACAGCACATCGGAAAAAGGATCTTCTTTGGCCCGGTCGACCACAGGCCCGTCAAACTCGAGGATCAACACGGAATTGTCTTTGACGGTTACTTCCTGTTGGGTGGCAGCCGAAAAAATGCCCACCATGATGACCACTCCCAAAATCAGGAGGAAGACAGAAACGACAGAGCCGACGATCACGGCGAGGGTGTACTTCAAAAATTTTCTCATTTGTTTAATTTTTAGGGTTACTAAGTTGCTTTAAGGTCAGGGGTTAAAATTATTTTTTATGCATCTTTTCTCGTGTTTTGATCATGTAACGTTCCTAACGTTTTCAGCAGGCCTAGGGTTGATCGAAGACTGAGACTTCGATCTTTGTTAAAAGGCAGCCACAGACCTGGCCAGGCCAATGCTTCCTGGTCCTGCTTATTCAGGATGGCATTTTGTTCAACATCATTCTGAACGCTGAGAAGAATCTGGTTTGTGTAAACGACCTTCTTTCCGGAATCCTTCCGCCCGGTGCAGTCTCATATTTCCTCTCGTCCAGGGTGACAAAAATAAATTATAGATGTGGCCATTTTGTGACCAAACATTTACAAATTTGCGAAAAAAATCCCTTATAGGTGTATGGAACTTTATGATTTTTGACGGAACCTGCGCTATGAGGGAAAAAAATCCGGAAAATGTCTGATGTGATTTTATTGCTTGGGGGCAATGAAGAAGGCACCCGCGGGGCTATTGAGCAGGTGCCGCGTCTTCTGAATGAATTGGTTGGAGAGGTTGCTTCTTTATCGGGATTGTATACCAGTCCGCCGTGGGGTTTCGAGCATCCTCACTGGTTTTTGAACCAGGTGATATGCCTGAAAAGCGGGATGGCTCCGGACGAATTGTTGAAAGAAACCCAACGCATAGAAAAGAGACTCGGTCGCATGAAAAAAACCGGGACGGGCAGGTATGAAGCTCGTCTCATCGATATTGACATCCTGTTTATAGATGAGCAGATCATTGACCGGCCTGAATTGCAGATTCCTCATCCCCGTCTTCACCTGCGCAGGTTTACTTTGCTGCCTCTTAATGAGCTGAATCCCGGGATGTGGCATCCGGTCTTGCAGAAAACGGTCAGTCAGCTGCTCAGGGCGTGTCCCGATGAGGCTGAAGTAAGGCGGGTGGATCAGAGTTTCGGGCCATAGGCCAGATCGCCCGCATCGCCAAGGCCCGGCACAATGAATGATTTGGCATTGAGCTCATCGTCAACCGCTGCCAGCCAAAGGGTGACGGGCGCATCATCTAACATGTTCCGGATATACTCCACGCCAGCCTGGCTGGCTATTACACTAACCAGATGAACATGCTCGGGCCTGCCATTGGCCATAATGGCTTTGTAGGCCAGTTCAAGTGAAGACCCTGTGGCCAGCATGGGGTCGGCCATGATGACGGTTTTCCCGTTCAGGTCGGGGGCTGAAATGTATTCGATGTGGATGTCGAATTCACCGTCGTCGGTGTATTTCCTGAAAGCCGATACAAAACCGTTTTCGGCCCGGTCGAAGAAGCTGATGATCCCATTGTGGAGGGGCACCCCCGCCCGGAGGATGGATGTAACCACGACTCTTTCGCTGGGCAAAAATTCTTGAGCGGCTCCCAGAGGCGTAGTAATGGTTTTGGCCTCGTATGTCAGGGTTTTGCTGATTTCATAAGCAAAGATGTTGCCCATTCGTTCAAGGTTGTGGCGAAAACGAAGCGGGTCTTTCTGGATGTTGACATCCCGCATTTCGGACACGAAAGTGTTCAGAATGCTGGAATGCTGGTTGATTTGTTTGATTTCCATGGACCGGTGTTTTGATACAAAAATAATGTTTTTTGGTTTTGAACCAATCTATAAGGGTTTCTTTGACTAAGTTTTATCCTCCGAAAAGATGCCTGATCCGGAATAACAGTTTCATTTCTTTTGCTGCCCGCATTACGAATGGCAACCGGTTAATGGTGACCGAAGGGTAGGGGACGGGCTTTGCCCCGAACCGGCGGTTGAACTCGGCGACGTTGGGAATAACCGATCCTGAAAAATCCAGAATCTGACTGCTGCCGGCATATTCTCTGATAAATTGGTTAATGAGGCCAAATGAAGTTTTGGTTTTCCGTCCTTCTTCATTGGCAATATGAAAAAGCACGGTGCGTTTATCCCCGTTTAAAAAAAAAGCAGATCCTGCCGGCTTGTGGTTATCATATGAAGAAAGAAGAATCCCCTGGCTGCTATTCAGGGCATCCTGCATCATTGTTTGGAACCTTCTTCTGTAATGTCGGGGAATGAAGAGTTCCGGCCTTTTTCCCCCCATTTCTGCTATTAAATGAATAAAAGTTTCCGGAGAATCTTCTGAGTGAATGGATCCATTTATTTTCTGAAATAAGCGGATGTTTCGTTGATGACTCTCGGAATACCCTCTGTATAATTGAGCGTAATTTTTATCCAGTTTAAGTTCCTGGGTTTGCTTGGTGATGGTTTTCGAGTAACCGGAAAAGTCTTCCTGCATGGGGCTGCCGTTGTAAGCGATAAACCGGAAAGATGAAAAGAGCGGGTGCTTAAGAATGCGGGGGAATTGCCGGGTGATCTCCGGGTTGTCAGATATGATCCCCAACGTAAGCACTTCCGGGGGCATCTGGATCATTTTCATCCCCAGCCGGTACGACACCGGCAAAGGCATCACCCCCTCGTAATCGCCAAAGATGACCCCCTCCCATCCGGGGTTGAGATGGTCGAGTACCCAACTATAGGCAAGCGGGGTTTCATTGACGGATTTTCTCACACAGGCATCCCATTTTTCGGTGTGTATGGCTGAACGGGGAAGATGCTCAGGAGCGAAAAAGTCGCTACTTTTATTGAATTCGGGTGTGAAGTGTGAGTGGGATGCCATATTCAGAGAAAACCTTTTCGGAACTTGGGACAATGATGGTGATCGAACCGGATCATCTTCTCGACGGGACGGCAGCCATAGGGGAGTTCCAACGTCAGATTGATTTCGCTGTTGTTGCGGATGATGTGGTCAACAGCCCTGAAAACGGCATGGGCTTTCTTTCCTTCCCGGCTTTCCACCCAGTCGCCCAGGAACACCCTGTTGTTGGCTTTCATAAGGAATGCCGCCCCGATGAGTTCATTGCGGGGGGAATAAACACTGTAAATGCCTGCGCTTTTGTAACGTAGGGCGTAATTGATGATGCGGGTCAGTTGCATGTTGCGAATGATGGAGCCTTTTTTCTGTTGGCGAGGGGGCTTTTTATGGAAAGCGC
>JBNJDH010000312.1:0-4202 GCA_051744695.1 Bacteroidota bacterium
TTCTTTTAATATTCCGCTTTTTGGGGTGATCAACAAATCCGATATCAATCCCGAAATGACCGGTGAAATTGAGAAATATCTGGAACGGGAGAATATTCCATTACTGGAAGAATTGAAATTTGATACCCTGTTTGTTGAGTCGATGGTCGATAAGAAAAATATTGTGGAGTATAAAGAGGGGAGTTCCTCATCCCGGCAGATAAAAAGTATATGGGAACAACTTGCGGAAAATCTTGAATAATTCAGTAGCAGGGTTTTAGTTGTTTTTTTTCTGGGAATATTTTTCAAAAATTTAAAAATAGTCCGTTGAACTTCTGTAATGCCTTGTAATTCATATGTTTAAAATTTCGGCATTTTCCAGATTAAATCAGAGTGTATCAGTGTTATACGAATTTTCTTACCTGTCTGCCGTATTTTTATTACAATCCTGCTATGTTAAACAAACTTTGGTTCGTACAGCAAGTCTCATTTTTCATAAACCGCCAGGCAGGCATCTTACATCTAAAAATCTAACCATCTATTGTAAAGAATTATACAAACATAAATCATCACCGGCCCTAATGCCAAAACAAACAATAACCCGAACATTTTCGGGGATTCATTAACCAAAAACCAATTGTTATGGCTAACAAAAAGATTATTGTCATAGGCGGGTCGGCTGCCGGTCCCAAAGCTGCTGCCAAGGCCCGTCGTATGGACGAATTTGCAGAAATTACCATGATCCAGAAAGGGCCCGATCTTTCTATGGCTTCATGTGGGTTTCCCTATTATGTGGGGGGATTTTTTGACGACCGCAACAAATTGCTTTGTACCCCCACCGGCGTTGTGCGAGATCCCGGCTTTTACTGGAACGCAAAAGGCATTAAAGCCATGGTGAACACCGAAGTCACCCGCATTGACCGCGATAAAAAACAGGTGGAGTTTATCGATTTGGTTACTCGCGAGAAAGGAACACAGGATTACGACAAATTGGTTATCACCACCGGTGCTTCTCCCAATCTTCCTCCTATTCCCGGTGTCGATCTGGATGGTGTCACCACACTGCAGTCCATGGAGGATGCCGATTATCTCCGCAAAGTCAGAGATGAAGGGAAGATCAAAAAGGCCGTTGTAATTGGTGGCGGCCTGATCGGTATTGAAACGCTGGAGGCCCTGCATCTTGCCGGCATTGAATTGACAATGGTCGAGCTCTTGCCCCAGTTGCTTACTTTCCTGGATTGGAAAATGGCCAAACTGGTCGAGAATTATATGAAGACCAAAGCCAACGTCATTACCAAAAATGGTGTGGCCGAGTTTGTTGGTGAGAAAGGAAAGCTTACGGCCGTTAAGCTGCAAAACGGGACCGAAATACCTTGCGAGCTTGCTGTTGTCGCAATCGGCGTTCGCCCCAATGTAAAGTTGGCTCAGGAGGCCGGCATAAATGTTGGCGAACTTGGCGGAATCACCACCAATGAATACCAGCAGACCAACGATCCCGATATTTATGCTGCAGGCGATTGCTGCGAGGTGAAGAACATGATTACCGGGAAAAATGTACTGGCCCCTTATGGCGACCTGGCCAACCTGCAGGGAAGGGTCATTGGCGAGAATGTGATAGAGGGTAATGTTGCTACTTTTCCCGGAACCATTCAAACCGGCATCTGTAAGTTTTTCGATTATGGCATCGGCATCACCGGTCTTTCGGAAGAAAAAGCCAAAGAAGCCGGATTTGACTATGAGCGGGTGCTTAATGCAAGTCCCGACAAACCCGGTTTTATGAATGGGCAGCTGCTTATCACCAAATTGGTGGTAGAGAAGAAGAGCCGGAAAATATTGGGTGCCCAATGCATCGGTCCCGGTGAAGTGAGCAAGCAACTGGCCATTTGGGCTACCGCCATTAAGGGGAAATTGACCGTGGATGAGATGGTCAATGCCGACCTGCCCTATGCACCTCCTTACTCGCTGGCCATTGATCATAGTATTGCCACCTCACATATTATGCAGAACAAACTTCGGGGCATATTCAATGGCATCTCATCTGTTGAGCTGAAAGAAAAAGTAGATCGCGGCGATGATATGTTTATCCTTGATGCAAGAGGGTCTGATGAATATGAGCAGATGCGCCTGGGGATTGGTGAAGCGCTCATTCCCATAGGAAAACTTCGTCAGCGAATGCATGAGTTGCCCAAAGACAAAAACAAAGAGATCATCACCTTATGCAAAATATCTCTTCGGGGTTATGAAGCCGCCGTGCTTTTGAATGCCCATGGCTATACCAATGTAAAAATTCTGGAAGGTGGCATCGCTGCCTGGCCTTTCGAGCGCGAGAAGTAGTCCTGATCTGATCCGGTGTTTCTTCCCCCGGTGGCAAAAAAATGCCATCGGGGTTTTTAACCCGTCATACTGATGGTTCTAAGTCGCTCATAGTCTTTTATTTCAATATCTTTTTTCTTCAATTCCACCATCCCTTCTTTCTCAAATTCCTTCAGGAATTTAATTGTGCTTTCGGTTGAAATGGAGGCAAAATCGGAAATGTCCTGACGGGTGAGGTATTGAAAGACTCCTTCCCGGCGATACTCTTCTTTTGAGAGGTAGAGCAGGGCAGAGGCAAGTTTTCCGCGCATTTGTTTGTAGGACAGATTGCCGATGACATCCAGCAATTGGTTTTCGTTGCGGCAGTTCCGGGAGATAATCCGAAGAGCAAAATCAGAGTTGGACTGGAGCAACTCTTGCAGGGCCTCTTTTTCGATCATGCACACCAGGGCATCTTTCACGGCAATGGCGGAGTAGTTGTAAGTGGTTTCGCCAAAAACCGAGGAGAAAGCCAGAAAATCTCCGGGTGCGGCAAGCCGGATGTTGAGCTGTTTTTGCGGACCAATCTGGAGGTAAAGTCGCACAAGTCCGCTCAATACATACATCACATGTGGCGAAAAAGCCCCCTGTTTAAAAACGGTCTCGCCTTTCAGGTATTGCACCCGGGTTTTGCTGTCGCTGATCTTTTCCAGTTCGTTGGGGTAAAGACCACTGAAACAGGCTGCCGAGTCAAATATGGTGTTTTGTTCCGGGGAATTTGGTGTGTTGTCCGTGTTATCCATAATAATTGGTAATGATGTGTCTTTTATCTTAAACAAAGATAGATATGATCCAGGCTGTTGCAAATCCCGTTACGGCCAACACGGTGGTCATGGCGGTCCAGCTCTGGAAGGTTTGTTTTTCTGTGAGTTTGAGGTATTTCCCCACAAGCCAGAAGCCGCTGTCATTGACATGCGACATGATGGTGGCTCCCGATGCAATGGCAATAACCAACAGGGCCTTGTCGGCCTCGCCAATATCTGCACCCAGCAGGGGGGCGGTCAGTCCGGCTGCCGTGATCATGGCTACAGTGGCAGAGCCCTGGAGAATTCTGACCAGCGCTGCCGCCACAAAAGCAAAGAGCAAAATGCCGGCGCCCGATTCGGCAAACCACGAGGCCAGCATTTCACCGGTGCCGGTGTCCACAAGCATTTGTTTAAAAACGCCGCCGGCGCCTGTCAGCAGAATGATGATGCCCGCCGGTCCCATGGATTGGGTGGTGATTCTGAGTAATTTTTCTTTACCCAGTTTACGTCGAATGCCCAGCAGATACCAGGCCAGTAGGTTGGCAAGAACCAGTGCGGCAAACGGGTGCCCCAGCAGCCCCAGCGATGAAGTAACCTGAGAAGGAATATTTGCCGAACTAAAAAGCGGACTGGTGAGCAATGTGTTGGTCACGATCAGGATGATGGGCACCCCGATGATGGCCAGGACCAACCCGGCGGGAGGAAAACTGGTTAATTTTGTTTCCTCTTCTGAGAAATGGGGTGCGTCGATGTGGATCTTTTTTGAAACGTATCGGGCGAACATGGGGCCGCCAATGATGGCTGAGGGAATACTGGCGAAGATGCCGAACAATATGACCCAGCCAAGGTTTGCTCCAATGATTTCAGCGACGGCAACGGGACCCGGGGTTGGCGGGATGAAGGCATGCGTAATGGCAAGTCCTGCCAGCAAGGGCAGTCCGTATAGCAAAAGAGATTTACCTGTTTTTCGTTGAAGGGAGTAGACCAGGGGCATCAGGATGATGAATCCCACATCGAAAAAGACCGGGATGGCTACAAAAAAACCGGTCAGCATCAATGCCCAGGGGGCTCTTTTTTCACCGAATTTCCCGAGGAGGTAGGATGCCAGGGCCTCTGCGCCACCCG
>JBNJDH010000313.1:0-4193 GCA_051744695.1 Bacteroidota bacterium
AAGTTTGTTAGTTTTGAACCAGAAACAAAACGATATAAACTTCAGAAATACCAGAAAACCAACCAGAGTACAAGTGTCGACATGAAGCCTTTGGTTAAGAAGGGTGACCGGGTTGAAGCCGGCCAGATTCTTACTGAAGGATATGCCACTCAGGACGGAGAGCTGGCCCTGGGCCGGAATCTCCGGGTAGCTTTTATGCCCTGGAAAGGATACAACTTTGAGGATGCCATCGTGGTGTCTGAGCGGTTGGTTCGCGAAGATACTTTTACTTCGGTTCATATTGATGAGTATTCTCTTGAAGTTCGTGATACAAAACGTGGTCTTGAAGAGTTGACATCAGACATTCCTAATGTGAGTGAGGATGCCACCAAAGACCTTGATGAAAACGGACTGATCCGCATTGGGGCACATGTAAAGCCGGGAGATATCCTCATCGGAAAGATCACCCCCAAAGGAGAAAGTGATCCCACACCTGAGGAAAAGCTACTGCGGGCCATTTTCGGTGAAAAAGCCGGTGATGTAAAAGATGCTTCTTTGAAGGCATCACCTTCACTTTCCGGAATTGTGATCGATAAAAAACTGTTTTCACGGGTTATGAAAGACCGTAAAAACAGAACCAGTGATAAACCGGCCCTGAACAAGATCGATCAGGAGTTTAATCAGGCGGCGGAAGATTTGAAAGGAAGACTTGTGGATAAACTTTTCTCTCTGATTAATGGCAAGACCAGTCAGGGTGTGAAAGATTATCTCGGGGCCGATCTGATTTCCAAAGGAACCAAGTTCACCCAGAAGATCCTTCAGGAGTTGGACTATCTGGCGGTGAATCCCAATAAATGGACCACCGATAAAGAGAAAAATGAGCTTATTCAGCGGGTAATTCACAATTACCGGCAGAAGTATAAACAGATTGAAGCCAAAGAAAAACGGCAGAAGTACAATCTCACCATTGGAGATGAACTGCCGGCCGGTATTGTACAATTGGCGAAAGTTTACATTGCCAAAAAACGTAAGCTGACCGTCGGGGACAAAATGGCCGGACGTCACGGAAACAAAGGCATCATTTCCAAGATTGTTCGCCAGGAAGATATGCCATTTCTGGAAGACGGTTCACCTGTTGATATTGTATTAAACCCGCTGGGTGTACCTTCCCGAATGAACCTGGGACAGATTTATGAAACCGTTCTGGGATGGGCCGGACAGGAACTTGGCGTTAAATTTTCCACACCGATTTTTGACGGAGCATCCAATGACGACCTTACATCCTGGACGAGAAAAGCCAATGTGCCCGATTTCGGGAAGACACACCTATACGACGGCGGAACAGGTGAGCGTTTTCATCAGCCCGCAACCGTGGGTGTCATTTACATGCTGAAACTGGGACACATGGTTGAAGATAAGATGCACGCCCGGTCCATTGGCCCCTATTCTCTCATTACCCAGCAGCCATTGGGTGGTAAAGCCCAGTTTGGTGGCCAGCGGTTTGGAGAAATGGAGGTCTGGGCCCTCGAAGCCTTTGGAGCCTCTCATATCCTTCAGGAAATACTTACCGTTAAATCGGATGATGTGGTGGGTCGTGCCAAGGCTTATGAGACGATCGTTAAAGGTGACCCGCTTCCAATGCCGGGTATCCCCGAGTCGCTGAATGTATTGCTGCATGAGATGCGCGGTCTTGGGTTGAGTGTCAACCTTGAATAATATTCCGGCTTTGTGTGCCGCCCCCGGGCGGTGCACTTTTGCCTTTTTTAGTTTTAAATTTCTAATACTCGGCTATATATGGCATTCAGAAAAGATCAGAAAGTCAAGAGTAATTTTTCCCGGATCACAATAGGTCTTTCATCTCCCGAAGAAATTCTTGAGCGTTCAAGTGGAGAGGTGCTGAAACCGGAAACCATTAACTATCGCACCTACAAGCCCGAAAGGGATGGTTTGTTTTGTGAACGTATATTCGGTCCTGTCAAGGACTATGAATGTCATTGCGGGAAATACAAACGCATCCGCTACCGGGGCATTGTTTGCGACCGGTGTGGTGTTGAAGTAACAGAAAAGAAAGTCCGGCGCGAGCGCATGGGACACATCTCCCTTGTTGTGCCGGTTGCACATATTTGGTATTTCAGATCTTTACCCAATAAGATCGGATATTTGTTGGGACTGCCCACCAAGAAACTTGATTCGATCATCTATTATGAGCGGTATGTCGTCGTTCAACCCGGTGTCACCGCAGCTGATGGCGTAAAGTATATGGATTTCCTCACCGAAGAGGAGTATCTCGATATTCTCGACGGGCTTCCTAAAGACAACCAACATCTGGAAGATGATGACCCCAATAAATTCATTGCAAAAATGGGGGCCGAAGCGCTGCATATGATCCTCGGAAGGCTCGACCTTGATGAATTGTCTTATCAACTTCGGCATAAAGCCAATACCGAAACTTCTCAGCAACGAAAAAATGAAGCCTTGAAGCGCCTTCAGGTTGTTGAGTCCTTCCGCGAATCCAAGGGGGTCAATCGGCCCGAATGGATGATTGTGAAGGTTGTTCCCGTAATTCCACCTGAATTGCGGCCTCTGGTTCCTCTGGACGGCGGGCGTTTTGCTACATCTGACCTCAACGATCTTTACAGGCGTGTGATTATTCGTAACAATCGTCTTAAACGTTTGATCGAGATCAAGGCACCTGAAGTGATTCTGCGAAATGAAAAAAGGATGCTTCAGGAATCCGTGGATTCATTGTTTGACAACTCCAGGAAATCCAATGCCGTTAAGACTGATGCCAATCGTCCGCTTAAGTCGCTTAGCGACAGTTTAAAAGGTAAACAGGGGCGCTTCCGTCAAAACCTGCTTGGTAAACGTGTCGACTATTCGGCCCGTTCTGTGATTGTGGTTGGTCCGGAATTGAAAATGCATGAATGCGGTATCCCTAAAGAGATGGCGGCCGAATTGTATAAACCATTTGTGATTCGGAAGCTCATTGAGCGGGGTATTGTAAAAACTGTTAAGTCAGCCAAGAAAATTGTTGACCGGAAAGATCCTGTTGTTTGGGATATTCTGGAAAATGTGCTGAAAGGGCACCCGGTTCTTCTCAACCGTGCGCCAACCCTGCACCGTTTGGGAATTCAGGCTTTCCAGCCCAAGTTGATCGAGGGTAAAGCCATTCAGCTGCACCCACTTGCCTGTTCTGCTTTTAACGCCGACTTCGACGGTGACCAGATGGCTGTTCACCTGCCTCTTGGCAATGCTGCCATTCTTGAAGCCCAAATGTTGATGCTGGCCAGTCAAAACATATTGAACCCGGCCAACGGGGCACCCATTACCGTTCCCTCTCAGGACATGGTGCTTGGCTTGTACTATATGACTAAAGCACGCCCCGGCGCCAGAAATGAAGGACTTTTATTTTATTCACCTGAAGAGGCCAAAATCGCCTTCAACGAGGGCAAGGTGGAACTTCATACCAAAGTCAAGGTGAAGGCAAGGGATCTCAATGATGATGGCGAGCTGGAGGAATACATGCTCGACACCACTGTGGGACGAATCTTGTTCAATGAATATGTGCCGGAAGAGGCTGGTTTCATCAATTCATTGTTGACCAAGAAAGCTTTGCGTGACATCATCGGAAAAGTGCATAAGAATTGTGGCACGCCAAAAGCTGCTGCCTTCCTGGATGACATTAAAGACCTTGGTTACAGGCTCTCTTTCGAAGGCGGATTGTCGTTTAACCTGCAGGATGTGATCATCCCCGAAGAGAAAACGCCTCTTGTTGATGACGGTTATCAGGAGGTTGAAGAGGTAATGAACAATTACAACATGGGATTCATTACCAACAACGAACGTTACAACCAGATCATTGATATCTGGACGCATGTCAACGCCAAACTGACACAAACCCTCATGAATCAGTTGAGCGCCGACAAGGATGGTTTCAACTCTGTATTTATGATGCTTGATTCCGGTGCAAGGGGCTCCAAAGAGCAGATCCGGCAGCTGTCAGGTATGCGTGGATTGATGGCGAAACCGCAAAAATCAGGAACCGAGGGTGGCCAGATTATTGAGAACCCGATTCTTTCAAACTTTAAAGAAGGCCTCTCTGTACTTGAGTACTTCATCTCTACTCACGGTGCCCGTAAAGGTCTTGCCGATACAGCTCTTAAAACGGCTGATGCCGGTTACCTGACGCGTCGTTTGGTGGATGTTTCGCAGGA
>JBNJDH010000314.1:0-4185 GCA_051744695.1 Bacteroidota bacterium
CCCAAACCGCATATTTGACTATATGCAGGCCGGCATACCGGTTATTGCATCAGATTTTCCGGACATAGCAAGAATTGTGAATGAACATCAAACCGGATTGCTCATTGATCATTTGAACCCGAAAATCATTGCAGAAACGATACGTAAGGCTTGTGAAAATCTGGAATGGCGACGCAAGTGGGAGGACACCCTCCCTCAAGCAACACAAAAACTATGCTGGGAAAATGAAGAACAGATCATCCAACACATTGGGCCTCTTCGGGCAAATCAGGAATAAATGGTTACGAGAAGGCGCCTTGGGCCGCCGTAATTCCTGAATTCACAAAGATATATTCCCTGCCACATTCCCAAAGCCAGTTGGTGCTTTGAGACAGGAATTGTAAGTGACGCCCCGAGCATAGAGCTTTTGGCATGCGCAGGCATATCGTCCGATCCTTCTAACGTGTGGGTATAGTCAGGATCGTTTTCACGAACCAGTTTGTTGAAAATAATCTCAAAATCATCCCTGACAGAAGGGTCGGCATTCTCATTAAGAGTGAGTGCTGCCGAAGTATGCTGGAGAAACAGATTAACCATTCCCTTTTCGGGAAGGTCGGGCAATTCAGAAACGATATAGCTTGTAATCAAATGAAATCCGCGCCCCAGTTCGGGCAATTTTATCTTCACCTGTTCAACCATTTCCGGAAATTTATTGTGTTTTACTCAAACTGGTTCCAAACTTCGGGATTGACAACGGGAAGCCCTCGCATTCCCTGATAAAAATCGCGGATGATGCCCGCCACTTGACGACTCATTACTTCCCGTGTTTCACGAGTGGCCGTTCCCACATGAGGAGTGAGGACCACATTGGACATCTCCAAAAGTTCGGGCGGCACATTGGGTTCATTTTCAAATACATCCAAAGCCGCACCGGCAATCTCTTTATTTCTGAGGGCACGAATCAGAGCATCCTGATCAATCACCGGCCCCCGTGCAGTATTGACAAGAAATGCAGAGGGTTTCATCAACTTAAGTTCGGACATGCCGATCATTCCTTTGGTGTCAGCCGTTAACGGCATATTCAAAGAAACAAAATCAGAATTACGAAGAAGACTTTCCAGATCTGTATATTTGGCCTCATATTTTTCTTCAATGCCTGCATCCAGCTGCTGCCGGTTATGGTAAATGACTTTCATTCCAAAAGCAACCGCACGGCGGGCAAGAGCCTGTCCAATAGAACCCATACCAATAACGCCCAGCGTTTTGCCCTGGAGGGTGGTACTCAAGTTGTCCATGACACCCCAACTGGAGATTGACCTCTGTCGCAAACCCCGATCAAGTTCAGCAATGCGGCGGGCCACATCAACCATCAAACCCATGGCAAGTTCGGCGGTAGGTTCAGTAACGGGATCGGGGGTATTGGTCACTACGATTCCCTTCCGGGTAGCCAACTCCAAATCAATATTGTCTACACCTGCACCGAAATTGGCAATGAGCTTAAGCCGGGAGGCCGACTCCAAAGCTTCCGATTTTAAGGGATTTCCAAAAACAGAAACCACAACATCACTATCCTTTAGATGTTCTTTCACGTCTTCGTCAGAAAAAGCTGATTCATGCGGCCATACCACCTCAAACTCGCCTTCCAGTTCTTTAAATGGTGTCTGGGGCAAACGGCGGGTTATCAATATTTTTGTCATAAATTCTACTTAACAGGCTGAACATTCACCGCTACGGGACCTTTGCGTCCCATTTCCACTTCATAGGAAACCAGGTTTCCTTCTTTGACATCTTCCAACACATTGTTGACATGGAAAAACAAACTCTCTTTGGTCTCTTTGTCACGAATGAATCCGTAACCTTTAGCTTCGAAGTAAGAATTGACAGTCCCTTTACGTACCGGATCTTCCTCGCCCTCCTCTTGTTTGGGGGTACTGACATCAATGGCTTCCGGATCAATTTCTTCCTTCTTTTTGTCAGGATCGGGCGGAGTTGATGTGATCATACCATTCTCATCGACATAAGCGATCATATCGTCCAAATCATTTTTGTTCTGGTCGCCCTTTCGTGCCTCTCTCTTCTTTTCCTTCTCTTTTCTTTTCTTCTCTTTTTTGTTTCGTACTTCTTTTTTGTTAAAAGATTCCTGAGATCTACCCATATTAAACTGTTTAAATTAAAATTTGCTGCCAATTGATTTTCAAATGATCTAACTACAGAACCTCATCCTTAGATAAATAAAATCCACGTCATTCGAATAAGGACAAGCCGTGCGACAACTTTCTTTGGAAAGATTAAAACTGAGGCAATAACTTCTGGTTAACCAAATCTCAATCAGCATGATTATACCACAAAGATATTAGAATTATTTGGATTGTCATTTATTTTGGCTATACACCAAAATACTTAAAAGCTTCATAAACCAGAAAAGCCGGCCAGAACAAAGCTTTAAGAAACCCAAGTACACCGGTGAGAATGGAGGTTGCATTGCCGATAAAATAAATCGCTGCACCAATGAGGCCAAGGCCATAAACGGCATTCCCGGCGTGGCCGTCACATGATGATTTTTCTTTAGAAACCATAAGTTTTGTTTTTGTGCAAAATGGCAATATTTTTTCACTTTTTCAACTGCAATTGGAAGGCATGCGGGTGAGAATATCGATATACCCGTTCACCGCCGTCCGGATCAAATCCCGAACACCGGCATCCTCATTTTGGGCAATCTCTTCTATAGAAGGCCAGAAATCTTTGAAAGCTTCAAGAAAAATCTGATCGAAAAGGCCCTCCTTGCTCCGGAAATAATAATGCAACAAAGATTTGTTGATGCCGGCCTCGTCAGCTATTTCCTGCATTCGGGCCCCATAAAATCCTTTGTTTTCAAATAACCTTCGCGCAGCCTTTAATATCTGCTCCTCCGTATCGCTTTTTCCGGAATTCTTTAAATTGACCGTTTCGTTTAACCACGTGGTTAGATATAGGCATCTTCTAATTTCTCTCAAAAAATTCATCCGGAAATCATTTTTTAGTCCTTTAAAACACATTCCCTATTTCATTGTTTTAGAAAGAGAGAGTACATAAATTGTAGTTTCAAAACAACTTCCCTATCTTTAAATTACTAAAATCAAATAACCATGAAACGAAGAACATTCATCAAAACCACGGCCGGCACCCTCTCCATGCTTTCTTTATTCCCGGCAGGACTTTCGGGAATAGGACGAGAGAAAAAGCCCAATCAGATAGAAAAAAGATCGCTCGGGAAAACCGGAGAAAAACTCTCTATGATTGGATTCGGAGGGATTGTAGTTATGGATGCCACCCCGGAAGAAGCATCAGCCAGGGTCAAAGAGGCCATCGATTACGGAATCAATTATTTCGACGTAGCGCCTACCTACGGGGACGCTGAAGAGAAACTCGGACCGGCTCTGGAACCCTACAGAAAAGATGTATTTCTGGCCTGCAAAACACAGGAGCGCGACAAAGAAGGTGCCCGCAAGGAATTGGAAGAGTCACTAAAAAAATTACGGACCGACCATTTCGACCTTTATCAGCTGCACGCGGTAACGACCATGGAAGATGTTGAAAAAATCTTTGCCGAAGGCGGAGCCATGGAAACTTTCATAGAAGCCCGCGATGAAGGCAAAGTAAAACACCTGGGATTCTCCGCCCATTCAGTAGAAGCTTCTATGGCCCTTATGGACCGGTTTGATTTTGATACCATCATGTTTCCCGTCAGTTACAACACCTGGTATGCAGGAAATTTCGGCCCCCAGGTTCTTGAACGGGCCAAAGATAAAGAGATGGGCATCTTAGCCCTCAAGGCCATGGCCAAAGGACCCTGGCCCGAAGATGCAGATCAGGATGTTCCAAAAGCCTGGTATGAGCCTTTCACAAAACCCGAAGAAGCATTAAAGGGGCTGCGGTTTACCTTGTCACATCCTGTCACCG
Organism: Bacteroidota bacterium; assembly: GCA_051744695.1. Classification (GTDB taxonomy): domain Bacteria; phylum Bacteroidota; class Bacteroidia; order Bacteroidales; family Marinilabiliaceae; genus Marinilabilia. Next base: position 3,919 of record JBNJDH010000314.1, read on the forward strand.
CAGCCATCCCACCGGGCAATGAGGACCTTTTCAGCATGGCCCTCCGTATTTCGGACAAGATTACCCCCATGGAAGATGAAGAAATTGCACAAATTAAAGAAAATGCAATGAACGAAGAACCCCTGTTTACTTATCCAAGCGAAGAGGCATAAGTTCTATTATAAGCCAAAAAAAAAAGTCCGGCCTGATTACAAATTTCAACGCCGGATTTTTTTTGTTCCGTATTTTATTTTCCAGCCGGCATAACCGGTCTGCCAACCAAAATTC
>JBNJDH010000315.1:0-4163 GCA_051744695.1 Bacteroidota bacterium
CTGGGAGAATTCCCACCCTTCATTAATGGTTATCTTAACAGGCGTGTTTTCCTCCTTTTCCTGACAGGAAAAGAGGGCGAAAACGCCGACAAGCATAAATAGAAAAACTGAAAACCTGTTTTTTTGTATCATAACTGTTATATTTTTTGTGATAAAAATTCTAAATTCATGAATCATTACATAGTTTGGGAAGTTTATGCAATCAGCGACAGATTGCTTCATTTCAACCGAAAAAACATGATTAAATGATTATTCTGATCCCGAGGTTGCAAGCAAAGTAAAACAATTTTTTATTGTTTCACCGGAAACAGTGATTCAGAACACCTTTATCCCTTGCTAATTTTGTTAAAAATACCTTTTTTGTAAAACATAGACAAATAAGAAAAACACATTTTTCGACGTTTTTTTAAATGCTCTCATAATGCAAAACATATCCAGACTCCTGACAAGTTTTGTTTTTCTTCTGACTGTAGGGCTAATTGCGATAACTCCTTTCAGAGGCCTTTATATGGTTTCAGATTTTTTCGCCTGGGTACTCCGAAAAATATTGAAATATCGTCAAACGGTTATCCTTCAAAACATCTCCCGATCAAATCTGGAATTGACTGAAAGCGAAAAGAAAGTCCTCATTTCAGGTTTTTATCGCAACCTTTCCGATATCATTCTGGAAGGTATGAAAAGTTTCTCCATGTCAATGACTTCAGTTTTAAGAAGGCATAAAGTGCAGAACCCGGAAATCCTGGACCCTTATTTCCAGAATAACCAAAGTCTGATTCTTGTAACCGGGCACCTGGGCAACTGGGAATGGGGCAGTCTTTCGGCAGGACTTTACACAGATTATCAGATCATCGCTTTTTACAGCCCTTTGCGGAACAAACAGATCGATAAGATCCTCCGGTGGTCCCGATCAAGGTTTGGAACCATTCTCACACCCACCAAAGGAACCACGCAAACCTTTCAAGATTATCAAGATCAACCCACCTTATTTATCATGGCCGCTGACCAAAGTCCTGCCAGGGTGGCATCGGCCCATTGGGTGCCGTTTCTGGGCAGACCGACGGCATTTTTACACGGGCCGGAAAAGCATGCACGCAACAACAATTATCCGGTCGTGTTTGCAGAGATCGAACGTGTAAAAAGAGGGTATTACGAATTGACTCTTTCGATTCTTGCTGAAAAACCATCAGAATTGCCGGAGGGAGAGGTTACTCGCCGTTATGCAAAGAAGATGGAGACCTCTATAAGAAAGCACCCTGCCAACTGGCTTTGGTCGCACAGGAGGTGGAAGCATAAACCGCAATAAGGCCTATCAAGCCCGATACATTTCTTCTATCAGGTCATGGTATTTCTCCTGAATCTTCTTCCGGCGCAATTTCAGCGTATTTGTCATCGTTCCCTCCTCCATCGAAAAAGGCTCACCCAAAAGAATGAAATCTACAACCTTCTCGTAAGAAGGCAACCCTGACTGCATTTTTTCCAGACGTTGCTTCAGAAGCGACTGAACTTTGTTGGAAGTAAGGAGTTCGCTATCTTCTCTTAGGAAAATATCATGACTTTCGGCAAACGCCTTCAACCGGCTCATATCAGGAACAATCAGAGCCGTCATGTAGGGCCGGTCATCACCGATCACCACCACCTGTTCAAATACATCCTCCTCACCCAGCAACAGTTCAATCTTCTGAGGCGACACATATTTCCCCACTGAAGTTTTCATCATATCTTTGAGGCGATCGACCATGACCAGGTTCCCGTCTTCATCGAGTCGCCCTTCATCTCCCGTATGAAACCAGCCATCACTCATCACCGCATCAGTGGCCTCCTTATTTTTATAGTACCCGCTGAAAACATTACCACCCCTGACCAAAATTTCATTGTTATCCCCGATCTTTACTTCAACTTCGGGCATAACTGTTCCACAGGTGCCATATTCAAATTGATCAGAGCAGAAGCAGGACACGGATGCCGTCGTTTCTGTCAACCCATATCCATACAAGACAAAAAGCCCCATGGCATGAAAAAATTTCAACATATCTGTATTTAAGGTAGCTCCGGCACATGGCATAATTCGAATATTTCCACCAAAAACATCCCGCAGTCTCTTAAATACCAAAGCTTCAGAAATGGCCAGTTTTCCTTTTAAAACCAGCGGGATGCTGGCTGACCGACTTCTGTAGGCATTGGCCTTCAGCCCCGAATTCATGGCCCATTGAAATATCTTTCGCTTAACAGATGGCCAACTGGACACTTCGGACTGAATGCCCTGATAAGTTTTATCAAAAAAACGGGGAACAGTACACATGAGTGATGGTTTTACCGTTGTCAGCGCATCCATCACTTCCCGGGGGTTCTCAAGAAACACACAAATTGCCCCGCTATGTAACATAAGATGGGTCCACATCCGTTCAAAAACATGGCTCAATGGCAAAAAACTCATCGAGACATCCTGTTCTTTTATCTCCAGTCGTTGGTCATGGATGCGGAAGGCAAAAATAAAATGGTGATGTTTGAGTACAATCCCTTTTGGGGCTCCGGTGGTCCCGGAAGAATAAATGATGGTTGCCGTATCATCGCTCCGGTATTCCTTCAACCTGTCGTTAAGAGAAAGTGACTGATTAGGAAAAACCGATAGTTCCAAAAACTCATCATATGTCAGGATGCGTTCATCATCAATTGAGCGATCATCAAAAACCACAATCTTCTCAAGAGAGGAAATATCGTCAGGAAAGGTTCGAACCAAATCGAGTTGTTGCTCAGTTCCCACAAACAAAACTTTGATATTGGTTTCTTCAAGAATATACCTCAGCTGATCATCAGAAGAAGTGGCATACATGGGGACGGTCACACAACGGTTGGCCATAATCCCCAAGTCGGCAATTATCCATTCGGCACGATTGGGGCTAAAAATTCCTACATTGTCACCTTCCCTGCACCCTAACATTCGCAAAGAATTCATAACTTGCTCCACCTGTGTGCCTAATTCCTTCCAACTTAACGATCGACGTGTCTGCTCTCTGAATCTGATGGCTTCACGGGAGCCGTAGCTGGCAATACGGTTTGTGAGAACCTTGATGACATGGTCTTCCATAAAACAAACTTCGGTGTAATGCAGTGGTTTATTAGAGGAAGCTAAGATAACATTGATTCCAGAAACAAAAAATCTTTTCAAAATTGTAGAGGAAATAAAAAGTTGGTTCCCGAAAAAAAGAATTAAATTGCAAAAAATGATAAGCTTAAATCATTACAATGCTGTTTTTGAAATGTTTATGAAAAATTTATTGTTTATCTGCATTACTCTTTTTGCCATTTCATCTGTAAAAATGACAGCACAAGAAAAAGCCCCCCTGGATATTCTGGCTTTCTCAAAAACGGAAGGCTACCGCCATGGAGCCATACCACAAAGTCTGGTGACCCTTGGAGAAATGGCCGAACAAAACCAGTGGCATGTGAGGGCCACCGAAGATTCCCTGATGATCAGCGACGAAGTTCTGAGCAACATAGATGTCGTGGTTTTTGTGCACACCACCGGCAATTTGCTGGGGAAGGAACAACAAAAGGCACTGAAAGATTTTATTATGAAAGGCGGTGGACTTGTCACATTGCATTCCGGCACCATCACCGAAAACGACTGGTCATGGTTTGTAGATGCTGTTGGTGGCATTTTCGTAGGCCATCCCCCCAGCCAGGAAGGAAAATTAAGCATTGAAGACCGGAATCACCCGGCCACTGAGCATTTTCCTGACTCCACATGGACCACAACCGACGAATGGTATAGCTTTGATCGCAATCCCCGGGAAGATGTAAGGGTACTCATTTCCATTGATGAGAACTCTTATGATGTAGACGATGACCGCTGGTTCGAGGGGGCTGAACAGCGTATGGACGACCATCCGCTCGTGTGGTGCCAATCACTAGGCCAAGGTCGGGTGTTCCAGACTGCTTTGGGACATGAGCCGGAACTTTACGAAGATCCTTTATTCCTGAAACATTTGAAAGGAGGAATATTGTGGAGCAGCGGGTTGGATTAAAAATAAATCACAGACATTTAAACACTATTGTCCGGAAAATATACCCAAACAGTAGTAGATTGCTTCACTTTGTACCAAGGACAGATTTTTGTAACAAGAAAAAAATCAGATTATTAATAGTTGCAGCTCATTCGGGGC
>JBNJDH010000316.1:0-4158 GCA_051744695.1 Bacteroidota bacterium
GCCACCCCGCCTGCTGCCACCGTTCCAGCGTTGCCGTAAGCTGCCCCTGGGTGATGTCCAGTCGCCAGGGGTCACCGGCCTTTGCGAATCCTTAGCTGACAAATCCGCTTCTTTTGAGTGGGCTACCTGCTCATCAATTTGCTCGGCAGCCATAGACACCGGGTTAGCTGCCGGGAAGAATGACTGATAGGGGTGAGAAGAATAACTCAATTCAGCCAGCTCTTCGGCCGTCGCCTCCTGCTGAATGGCAAAGGTAATCAGGTCAACGATTGAAGTGACGGGCTCTCCACTCAACACTTGTCCCCCAATGATCTTTGAAGTATTCCGATCGGCCAGCAGTTTCACCCTCAACTCTTTCACCCCGGGCATTATGGGGAATTTTGTGGTCAGCTGACTATAACCTTCAACGACATCAAATCCTTCGTTCCGGGCTTCTTCAGCCGACAAGCCGGTGCCACCCACATAATAGTTATACACTTTGGTAGCGGCCCCATTGATAAAGCCTTTATACGTTTTATCCCTGCCGGTCAGATTCTTGGCCAGAACTGTTGCCATCGGAATGGCATTGGTGGCCAATTTTCCAGGACTTACTTTGCCTGTAATAAAGTTGTTGAACTGAACGCAATCCCCCATGGCGTAAACATCGGGGATATTGGTTTGCATTCGCTCATCGACGACAATCCCCTCCTTGCCTATCTCCAGCGTATTGTCGGGAATATAAGACAATTCTGGTTTAACCCCGGTGGCAAAAATCACCAGTCCTTTCACGGTTTTATCCTTCTGCACGGTACAGGGCGCAAATTCGTCAAGGTATATGACTTCTCCATTATCGAGATGAACCTCCTCAACAAAATCATCGCCTTTCAATTTATCCACCCTGGAATTCAACACCAGATGAATGCCATTTTTAATCACCTCCTCAGAAGCTTTTTGTGCAAATTCTTTTCCCACGAGATTGGGTAATACATGATCAGCCATATCCACTAAAGAGACGTCCAGTCCTTTGTGTTTCATCGCCTGGGCCAACTCTAATCCGATGGCGCCCGCACCGACAATAACGGCTTTCTTAAGTCCGTTCCGTACATACTCATCAACGACATCCAGGTCCTTTTGAGTTTTAAAGCCCATGACTCCATTCAGATTGTTGCCCTCTACCGGGGGAATAAAAGGGGTAGCCCCTGTAGCCACAACCAGTTTCTGCCATGAAACCGTTTCCTGATTTTCCAGAACAAGCGTTTTTCCCTGAAAATCAATGTCAACAACTTTGTTTTTGATCAACTCTGCCCCTGAATCTGTTACCAAAGAATCTGTTTTCAGACATTTGTCTTTTTCGATCAAGTCCTCAATGACATAAGGCATGGCACAGTAGACCAGGCTAAACTGCTCAGGCCTTATAATGGCCATATCCATTTTTTTCCCAAGACGTTTGGCGAGGGTCATAGCCGCCGGCCCTCCTCCAATAACTACCAGTTCATAATTTTTCTTCATATTGTATTTTTCTTTTTGTTTTTCTATATAAAAAACACTACTATCCGGGGAATTCATTCAAACAGTGGTAGATTGTTTTACCAGACACCAGTGATACCAAAACATGATTTAAGAAAACATTCTTTAATCGCATTTGGACCACAAAAATACTGGTTCGGTCGTCAGGCTACAATTTACGGACGCTGACATTTTCCGGGTTTTGAGTTGAAATATTGCAGTTTTTTTTATGAAATACGCCTACGGAGATGATTGAAAACAGTGGAGGGGGGTTGATTGGTCAATTGGTTAATTCGCCATCCCAGCCCCAACGGGGCGCAAGAGAATAGCATGGGGCGCAGCCCTATGAATTAGAATATCCTATCGCACCCTAAAGCCCTGAAAGGACGCAAGATACCAATTCTTTTAAACAAGCCGCTGAGCCGAGCCAACCAATCAACCAATCAACCAATTAACAAATTAACGAATTAACAAATTGACCAATTGACGATTCAACCATTTAACTCTGAACCCAACACGGGGTATTGATGTTTTTTTTTTAAATTTGTGGGCATCCCAAGTACCCAATACTAAAAACAAAAAAACATTATGACCAAAAGAATTCAACTGACCGGGATTTTTATCCTATTGGCCGGGTTTGCATTACAGCATACATCCAGTGCCTGCACCAATGTTCTCGTAACCAAAAACGCTTCCGAAGAAGGCTCTACCATGATCACTTATGCGGCAGATTCGCACGTCCTATACGGCGAATTGTACTTCAGACCGGCTGAAGATCATCCTGAAGGAGCCATGATGGATATATACGAATGGGACACGGGAAAATACCTCGGGGAAATTGAACAGGTTTCCCATACCTACCGCGTGGTTGGAAATATGAACGAACACCAGGTATCTATTGCCGAAACCACATTTGGAGGGCGTGATGAATTGCGCGATTCCACCGGCATTATCGATTACGGAAACCTGATGTACATAGCCCTGCAACGGGCCAAAACTGCCCGTGAAGCCATTGAGGTCATGACCTCCCTCGTTGATGAGTATGGGTATTATAGTTCCGGCGAAAGTTTCTCCATTGCCGATCCTGATGAAGTATGGATTATGGAGATGATTGGCAAAGGCCCCAACAATCAAGGAGCTGCCTGGGTGGCCCGGAAAGTGCCAAACGGATATGTTTCGGCCCATGCCAACCAGGCGCGGATCACCACCTTCCCGCTTAATGATGAAGAAGAGTGCATATATTCCCGTGACGTGATCTCGTTTGCACGTGAACAGGGATATTTTGACGGGAAAAACAAAGATTTCAGCTTTGCTGATGCCTATGCACCCCTGGACTATGGTGCAGTTCGTTTTTGTGAAGCACGCGTATGGAGCGCTTTTCGTCACATGAACGAAGAGAAGGCCGACGATTACAAGCCTTATGTCATGGGTGAATCGGAAGAGCGGATGCCTTTATTCATAAAACCGGAGAAGAAGGTAAACGTCCGGGATGTACAGAACATCATGCGCGACCATTTTGAAGGAACTGATCTCGACATGCGTAAAGATGCAGGTGCCGGACCTTTTGAAGTGCCATACCGGTGGCGGCCCCTCACCTGGGAGGTGGATGGTGAAGAATACCTGAATGAGCGGGCCATTGCCACACAACAAACCGGCTTCTCTTTTGTGGCAGAAATGCGCAACTGGCTGCCCGACCCCGTGGGAGGCATTCTCTGGTTTGGCGTGGATGATGCCGATGCATCGGTTTATGTCCCCATGTATGCCGGAATTGAAAGCGCTCCGTATGAATACGAACAAGGCAACGGCAGTATGCTGGAATTCTCCTGGGATGCGGCATTCTGGGTGTTCAACTGGGTTTCAAATATGTCATACAGCCGCTATAAATACATGATCGAAGACATCCGGAAGGTACAAACAGATTTGGAGGACAAATTTGAAAAAATGGGCCCCGCTATCGACAATGCAGCCAGCTCACTCTACGAGCAGGATCCTGCCCTCGCCAGGGAATTCCTGACCGATTATTCACACAATCAGGCCAGTATTACAGTAGACAAATGGCAAGAGTTGGGACAGTTCCTTATGGTGAAATACCTCGACGGAAACATTCATCCTGAAGAAGATGGAGAGTTTCTCAAAAATGAACATGGAAACCCCGCTCCCGCTGAATTCCCCGGTTATGATGAAGATTTTTACGAACGCGTTGTGGATGATGCAGGTGAAAAACTTAAAATGAAGGATTTCCCGCCGGAAGACTAGTCGATGAGCTGGTGAGCTGATGAGTTGGTGAAACAGTATAAACTCTCAGCTTTCCAGTTCAATATAAAAACCTGATAATTCGAAAAATATTCATCTATGGCCTTATCCGAAATAGGCGAATTTGGACTGATCGATCGATTCTCAAAACATTTCAGGGATTTTAAAACCCATGGAATGACGGGAATTGGTGACGATTGTGCCATCATGCCAATGGATGATCAATACGAACAGGTTGTCACCACCGACCTGCTCATTGAGGAAATCCACTTTTTGCGCTCCGCCATCTCCCCTTTCGACCTGGGGTACAAAGCACTTGCAGTCAATTTAAGTGATATTGCCGCGATGGGCGGGCAACCGACTGGTTCATTTCTTTCGATTGCGCTGCCGCCCGATCTCGATCTGGCGTTCATGGATGGG
>JBNJDH010000317.1:0-4158 GCA_051744695.1 Bacteroidota bacterium
CAGAAAAATGATTGAGCAGTGGGAGAAGGATAGTGAAAAAGGCAAGAAACCTACTAAACCAAGAAAATCTCGATCAGTTGATGAATTAACGAAAGACGAACTCTCTAATTTACATGAATTACCAGAAAATTGGTGGTGGGGTAAAATCAATGACATTACACTTAGAGCCGAATATGGGACTTCAAATAAATCATTAGATGAAGGTGAGATCCCTGTTTTACGAATGGGCAATATGCAAAATGGAAAAATTGATTGGAGTGATTTAAAATATTCCAACGATCCAAAGGATAATGAGGAGTATTTACTTAAAGAGGAGGACGTTCTGTTTAATCGAACAAACAGCCCGGAATTAGTTGGGAAGGCTGTGATTTATAAAGGAGAGCAACCAGCAATTTTTGCCGGATATTTAATTAGGTTGAACCAAGTTCGGGAGGTAATGAATGGCTACTACTTAAATTATTTCTTAAACAGTGTAACTGCAAAGAATCATGGTAATACCGTTAAAACAGATGGGGTGAATCAATCAAATATAAATGGTACAAAATTGGTCAACTACCCAATTCCACTATGTTCAAAAAAAGAACAAGACCAAGTTGTACAAGAAATTGAGTCCCGCCTTTCCGTAATCGATCAATTAGAACAAACTATCAAAGATAACCTGCAAAAAGCTGAGGCTCTCCGGCAGAGTATTTTGAAGAAGGCGTTTGGTGGGGAGTTGGTACTGTGATGGTTGTGATGGAGATGATAGGCTGTGATATATGAGCCATCATGAGTATCATAATCATCACACCAATAATAGTTTAACGATGATTTGTGTGATAGACAGGATGCACTGTGATGATTATGAACAATCATGGCTATCAAAAACATCACATGAATCACAGTCTAATCCATGTAATCAAATACCGGCGTTTCCAGGGTTCTTTTGGGAAGTGCGTTGCCCCTGATTTTCTTTTGAAGATGCTCCACCGTTTCCGGGGCAAAATATTGCTCGCCGGTCTCTTCATTTACCCGGGCAGGCACATTTTCAACGATATAGAATTTTCCATCCAGCTCAAGGCTGTAGGTTACTTTTCGTTCCGTTAATTTTTCTTCTGCTGTATTCATGGATTTCTCCGCTTTTCAAAATTGATCCATTTTAAAGGATCAGGTTCATATAAGGTAAAAATTTTCAAAACAGGACGCGATGGATAACTGCACTGAATGTGTAACGGCCTTTGGTCTTTTGTAAAACCAAGTATCAAACAGCTCGGCCCATATTTGTCTTTAGGGTAGTCTTCAATAATTTTGGCATTATTGTTTACAGCTTCCCTGACTTCCTGAACCGAAATATTCCGGATAATGCTCTGATCAACGGCATGCTTTGAAAACTCAAATTGATTATGAATAATTTTTAGCTGTATATCATGAAGTCGTGTCATTTAAAACGAATTGGTTAATACAATCGTACTTTCCTATCATAGAATCAGATTTTTAAAGATAGAAATGAAGTCACTGTAAAATAATAAAAACCAATACAGACTGTGGTGAGTGAGAACTATCTTATTAAAAACTGTGAAAGCTGTGATGGGTATGATAGACTGTGATTGATTGGAACCATCATAAGCATCAAAAAAATCACATCTATCACAGTTAATAGGGGAAGTGACAAATAGCATTCAACCCGCTATTTTCGTTACTTTATAACGAGCTTCAAAAGATTAAGTCATTATGAATAACAAAGAACTGCTTTTAAAAGAGATAGAAGACGTTCCCGAAGGCAAAATTCAGGAAGTGATCGACTTTGTGCGTTTTCTGAAGGCCAAGCAGCGGGAAGAAGAGTTTGGTATCACTCTTGTAAGCGAACCTTTTCTTGCCAGCGATTGGGATAAACCTGAAGAGGATGAGGCGTGGAGCGATTTGTAAAAGGAGAAGTGGTATTAGTACCCTTTCCATTTTCCGACCTTTCCAGATCAAAACGCCGCCCGGCCCTCGTGGTTCAACATTTCGAAGGAGAAGATTTATTATTAGCCCAAATCACCAGCCAGGCAATTCGGGATGAATATGCAGTGGAGCTTAAAGACTCCGATTTTAAAGCAGACAGCCTGAATAAACAAAGCAATGACCGCCCTAACATGCTTTTTACCTGCTCTAAAAAATCTTATTCTCTATAAAATTGGAAGCCTGGATGAAGAGAAAATGCAATCTGTTACCGAGTCAATTAAACAACTCCTTGATAAGTAACCTCTGAGAAAATTTGAATCAACCAACATCAAATAATCAACCCGACAAAAAGGAATTGACTCCTTTCGAAAAGGAGGAAATCCGCCTTAGGCTTTCACAATTGAATCAGAGGCGGCGAATTTCCTTTTATGATTTCTTAAAAAAGGTTGAAAATTTAGTGAATAAACGAAAATGAAATTATGATCACCAACCCCACGGTAGGGGCAATTCATGAATTGCCCCTACGGGATGAATTGCCCCTACCGTGGGGTTGTATTGAACAAGACTTGAATCACCACAAACAACATAAAAACCGCCGATCCATCCGTTTGCAGGGTTATGATTATTCATCACCCGGTGAATATTTTATCACCATCTGTACGCAGAACCGTGAATCTTTATTCGGGGATGTGATAAACGGGGAAATGGTGTTGAATGATGTTGGGATCATTGCCCGGGAATTTTGGAATCGGATATCTGAACGGTATGAAAATGTTGTTTTAGATACATTTATTGTTATGCCAAATCATGTTCATGGGATCATAGGTATTGAATATCATCCTGAACGTGATCAACATCCCGTAGGGGCAATTCATGAATTGCCCCTACGGGATGGGAATTCAGATTCTGAAACCTATCGAAAACAACGCCGCCAAATGTTGTTATCAAAAATTATTGGATGGTATAAAATGAATGTTGCAAAACAGGCTAACATCTTATTGAATAATACGGGTAACCGGTTTTGGCAGCGCAATTATTACGAACATATTATTAGGGATGATAAATCATTGCACCGGATACGGGATTATATTATCAACAACCCGGCACAATGGGAAGAAGACATGAATCATCCGGATAACATTAACAGAAAATGATTGTTTGATCCCAATGTAGAGGCAATTCATGAATTGCCTCTACATTGGGCAGAAAATCATGACATAAAAATTTTAAAAAATCATCATGACCACTAACGGAATCGTACAAAAGATCTGGAATTTCTGTCACACACTAAGAGATGATGGGGTTGGCTATGGGGATTATCTGGAGCAGATTACCTATCTGTTATTTTTGAAGATGGCACATGAATACAGTCAGCCACCCTATAATCGAGACACCAACATTCCGGAAGAGTACAACTGGGAAAGCCTGGTTGAAAAGAGCGGTTCAGAACTGGAGCAGCACTATGTAACCCTGCTTCGTGAACTGGGTAAAGAAAGTGGAATGCTTGGGCAGATCTTTGTGAAGGCACAGAATAAAATTCAGGACCCGGCCAAGCTCTACAAACTCATTCAGATGCTGGATGCCGAGAACTGGGTGATGCTGGGTGCTGATGTAAAAGGTGACATCTATGAGGGCCTTCTTGAGAAAAACGCCGAAGACACGAAATCGGGAGCCGGTCAGTACTTTACGCCTCGAGCTCTGATTAAAGCCATGGTAGAGTGTGTTCGTCCGGAGCCAAAAAAAACGATCGCTGATCCGGCCGCAGGAACCGGTGGATTCTTTCTTGCCGCTTACGACTTTCTGCTCGAGAACTATGATCTGGATAAAGATCAGAAAGAGTTTTTAAAGTATCACACCTTCAAAGGCTGGGAAATTGTGCCAAATACGGCTCGAATGGCTCTAATGAACCTCTTCCTGCACAACATTGGGGATATCAATTCCGAACCGCCCATCGTCCGAAACGATAGCCTTATAGCAGAACCCGGTGATAAGTTTGAATATGTATTAGCCAATCCTCCCTTTGGTAAGAAAAGCAGTATTACCGTCACCAATGAAGATGGAACCCAATCCAAAGAGGCTTTGACCTACAATCGGCAAGACTTCTGGGCCACCTCTTCTAACAAGCAGCTTAACTTCGTTCAGCATATTAATGCCATGCTGAAAGCTCATGGCGAAGCGGCCGTTGTTTTGCCGGATAATGTGTTGTTTGAAGGCGGTGCCGGAGAAACGGTACGC
>JBNJDH010000318.1:0-4157 GCA_051744695.1 Bacteroidota bacterium
GTCGTACCCGTTATGTATATTTATTTGTTTTTCGCAACGGTTTCCCGGTTATGACCTTTTGTAAGTTTTAAATAGGTACGCATTATTGTGATGAACCATAAAAATAAAGCTAAAATTAAAAGTAATGTTCTCATAGTCAAACGATCGTTAGGAGGTTTGATTAAAAAAATATGAAAGAAATGGAATGGTTTGAAACCTTTGAATGCGAAGAAAAAAAATGGTATGACAAGAGTTTGGGGCATATGTTATATTTTTAGATTATAGTAAACTTAAAAAAAACACGTGATAAAAATCTAATAACAATTTATTTTCACCGCGATTTTGCGGGGATTTTATGCAATTTCATATTAATGTGCCAGACACCAATGATTTTGCACTATTGTGTGATGGATTTTGAAGCCTTCGAAAAAATTCAACTTATTTTGATTCCATTGGAAAACCCCATTTATTTCCCCAATTTTGCAGGGGTAATCTCAAAAATCAATAAAGAATGACATTAATTAAGTCAATATCAGGAATCAGAGGGACCATAGGCGGTCGTCCGGGGGATGGTTTAAGCCCGGTGGATGTAGTTCGTTTCACTTCAGCTTATTGTGTATGGCTAAGGGAGCAGTCATCCAAAGATAAATATAGCGTTGTTCTTGGCCGCGATGCACGAATTTCCGGCATGATGGTAAGGAACCTGGTAGCTGGTACCCTTCAGGGCATGGGAATTGATGTCGTGGACCTGGGGCTCGCCACGACACCAACAACCGAAATTGCTGTCACTTCCGAAAACGCTGATGGCGGCATTATCCTGACCGCCAGTCACAATCCCAGGCAATGGAACGCTTTAAAATTGCTCAACCACCGGGGAGAATTTTTATCGGCTGATGACGGGGCCCGGGTATTGGAGATTGCCGATTCGGGTGATTATGATTATTCGGGAGTTGACTCAATTGGTGTTTTAACCAAAAAACCTGATTACACCCAAAAACACATCGAGGAAGTCCTGAACCTTGAATTGGTTGATGTGGATGCCATTCGTTCTGCCGGACTCAGAGTTGCTGTTGATTGTGTGAATTCTGTGGGTGGTCTGGCGCTCCCGCCCCTGCTTCGGGCTCTCGGCGTTGAAGATGTCATTGAGCTTTATTGCGATCCAAGCGGCGAATTTCCTCACAATCCCGAACCTCTGCCCGAACATCTTACGGAGATATCGAAGACTGTGCAGTGTGAGGGAGCGGACGTTGGCTTTGTCGTCGATCCTGATGTGGACCGGCTGGCTATCATCAATGAAGATGGAACCATGTTTGGTGAAGAATATACACTGGTTTCCGTGGCCGATTATGTATTGTCCAATACTCCGGGCAATACGGTTTCCAATTTGAGTTCGACAAGGGCCCTGCACGACGTCACGAAAAAACATGGAGGCCATTACAACGCTTCAGCTGTAGGCGAGGTCAATGTGGTGAATAAAATGAAAGAAACCGGTGCCGTGATCGGTGGTGAAGGCAATGGCGGTGTCATCTACCCCGAATGTCATTATGGGCGTGATGCACTGGTGGGAATTGCTTTATTTCTCACCCACATGGCCCGAAAAAAGAAAAAACCTTCCGGGCTAAAGGCAGAATATCCAGCCTATTCGATGACTAAAAACAGACTAGAGCTTTCTCCTGAAACGGATGTGGATGCATTGTTGGACCGGGTGAAAGAACATTATAAAAATGAAAACATAAATGATGTTGACGGGGTTAAGATTGATTTCCCGGACTCGTGGGTTCATTTGCGCAAATCCAATACCGAGCCCATTGTGCGCATATACTCTGAGGCCCGTAATGAGGAGGATGCCAGGAAGCTGGCTTCTTCCATGATGGAAACACTAAAAAGCCTTGTTTAAGACCATGCAAATTTTCCGCAGGCATTGCCGATGTCTGTGGAGAATTTTTCTCCTGTTTGATTTTTTATGTAAGCCAGCCATGTCGAGGTCTTTTTACCGTTTTTTGAATGTTTTCTTCGACAATTGTTCTAAATCTTATCATAACAGGTTTAAACCATCTGCCCGCCATTCTGTCTGTTTAAAGACTTGGGTTTATTGTTGTGTTTGACTACTTGACGGCATAGAAAATTCTTTCATACATAACATGACTCCATTTTCGATAAAAAGCCAGGTATCTTTATGAAGGCAATCTCTTAAAATAAAATATTTAATAATGAAACAATTTTTAAAACCGGTTTATTACATACCGGCCATTATTGTTGCTTTGATATTAATTTTGTCATTGGGACGTTCAGTCGTTCCCGAAGAAACGATCATCACAGTACCTGTAGAAAAAGGTCCTTTTGTATCGCAGGTTCATTCCACCGGACAACTTCAGGCAGAAAATGCAACCAATATTGAGGTTCCTTCCGCCTTATCGGGGAGACGTCTGGGGATTTATGAAATCCAGGTGACCGAAATTATAGAGGAGGGGACTGTCGTAGATTCGGGAGAATTTGTGGCAGCACTTGATCATAGTGCTGTGGAAGAACTGAAGACCGAAGCCGAGGATGAACTGGAAAAGGCCATGGAAGCTTATGAAGATGCAAAGATAGATACCAGTATCAACATGAGTGATTTGCGTGATGGCCTGCTGGATGCCCGGGTGACAGTTGAAGAAAAAGAACTCGTTGTGGAACAATCTGTCTATGAATCCCCTGCTGTGCAAAGACAGGCCAAGCTTGATCTGGAAAGGGCCAAACGTGACCTTGAACAGGCCGAAAGAAATTATGAATTAAAGAAACAGCAAGCTTCTTATGACGTCAGCAGGGCATGGGAAGAGGTTAAGAAAAACCGGCAACGTCTTCAGGAAATTGAAGCTTTATTTGATGCTCTTGAAGTAAAAGCCCCGAAACCGGGAATGGTAATTTATAGCCAGGATCGCTTCGGAAATAAAATTCAGGCAGGCTCCACCGTCAGTCGGTGGGCTCCCATCATTGCAGAGTTACCCGACCTTTCGAGTATGATTTCCCGGACTTATATCAATGAAATTGACATCTCCCAAATAAAAAGCGGACAAAAGGCTAAAATTGGGGTGGATGCATTTCCTGAAAAATCGTTTGACGGGGAAGTAATCTCTGTGGCTAACATCGGTCAAAAGCTTCCCGATGGAGATGCCAAGGTTTTTGAAGTGATCGTTAAGCTTTTCGGAAACGATCCCGAACTTCGACCGGCTATGACCACCAGCAATGTGATTACCACTGATTCTCTTACCGAAGCTGCTTACATTCCTTTGGATGCGGTTTTCGAGAATGATTCAACCCAATTTGTTTACCGGTACGACGAGGAATGGATCAAACAAATTGTTGATCTGGGAGCAAGCAACTCCAATAACGTGGTGGTTCGTCAGGGGCTGCAGCCTGGTATGGAGGTGGCATTGACCCAGCCGTCAAATGCTGATGATCTGAGTTTTGAAGGACTCGACATTTATGAGGAATTGAAAGAGCAGGCCGATAAAGAAGCAAGGGAAAAAAAGGAAAGAAGAGCGGAACAACCACCCGAACCACCTGAAGGCCCTAAACCAGGGAAAGATGAGGATAATGGTCCGCCCCAAGGAGGAAGGAGGGGGCAATGAAAAAGATAAAGTATCTGATTTCAAGATATTATCATGATGTGATCATTGCGGTTGAAGCCATTGCAGCCAATAAGCTTAAATCTTTTCTTACCGCTCTGGGCATTATGTTTGGTGTGGCTGCAGTGATCAGTATGCTCGCCATTGGGCGGGGAGCGCAGGAAGAAGTTTTGGAACAAATCAAAATGGTTGGGGTCAACAACATCATTGTATCTCCCAGCGATTTATCGGTTGAAGGTGGCGACGGAAGCGGTTCCGGTGATGATACCGAACGGTTTTCACCCGGGCTGACTTTGATTGATGCCGAATCCATTGAAGAGATTCTGCCCACGGTTTCCAGTTTAAGTCCCGTGGTTTCTTTGAATTATCATGCTGTTCTCGAAGGAAAAAGTTACCCGGTTACTCTGGAGGGCGTTTCCCCTTCATATTTTGATCTTTTAAACATCGATATGGCAGATGGAAAGATCTTCAGTAAAAAACAGGCCGAATCAGGTTTGCCTGTTGCCGTGATCGGGGACAACATCCGGAACCGTTTTTTCAATACCGAGGACCCCATAGGGAAGCATATAA
>JBNJDH010000319.1:0-4157 GCA_051744695.1 Bacteroidota bacterium
GACACAACTGGCAAAAAAACTCTCCGTAACAAAGATGACCATTGTTAGGGATATTGCACGGTTAAAAGAGGATAATATTATAGAACGCATTGGCCCCGCTAAAGGCGGCCACTGGGAGGTAAGGAAGCAGAAATAAAACGGTTTTGAAATCCACGTAGCGAAGTTTACCCGGTAGGGAGGAACGACCGTACTGTGGCGTACTGTGGTAATCTGAGTTCAATTTCCCCTCACTCCGGGTTCAACTAAATTGTAATAATGTTTTCAAGAAAATATATGTTTGCCAAATGCGGAAGTAAAAATGCGCCAAATACGGAAGTATGAGCTTGCCAAATCCGGAAATAATACGATATTTACAGCAAATGAAAAACATTTTAATATAAGCAGAATGAACTATTTGTCAAGATTATGCGATGCTGAATTGCAATTGGCATTACAATCTGCAGGTGCGGTGCTCATTGAAGGGGCTAAATGGTGCGGGAAAACAAGTACTGCAAGCAACGCTTCACGCAGTGTGCTGTTTATGCAAGACCCCGACAATGCAAGGTCGTACCAGGCTATGGCCGATACTAAAGCATCTTTACTTCTCAGGGGAGAAACACCACGACTGATAGATGAGTGGCAAATGGCCCCCGTATTATGGGATGCTGTTCGGTTCGAAGTGGACAAAAGAGCTGAACCAGGCCAGTTTATTTTAACGGGTTCGGCTGTACCTTCAGACAATGTTACTGCACACACCGGTACAGGCCGGATATCGCGCCTGATGATGCGCCCCATGAGCCTTTTTGAGTCCCTGGAGTCGAACGGCGCAGTATCATTGCGCGCATTGTTCAATGGTGAGCAGGAGGATGCAGGGGCGATGTCGGATTTAAGCATCGAAAAAATTGCTTTCGTTTTGTGCCGGGGCGGCTGGCCCGCAAGTATTAAGATGCCCGATGCGCCTGCTTTGCGAATGGCAATGGATTATGTGGAAGCAGTAATAAACTACGATGTGTCGCAGGTTGACAACATAGAAAAAAATCCCGACAGGGTGCGTTTGCTGTTGCGTTCCCTGGCGCGTAACATCACCACCTCAGCCACCTATCAAACCATTAGTGCCGACATGGAAGCAACCGACTTAACCATATCCAACAAAACAATAAGCGCCTATTTGAATGCACTGCGCCGCATTTTTGTGGTAGAAGATCTGCCGGCATGGTCACCTTCGTTACGCTCAAAAACAGCCATTCGAACTTCAGCAAAAAGGCATTTTGTCGATCCGTCTGTTGCCACTGCAGTGCTGCGAACAAATCCCGAAGGTATTTTAAACGACTTTCAATATTTTGGTTTCCTGTTTGAAGCCTTGTGTACACGCGACATTCGGGTTTATGCGCAAACTAACGATGGCGATGTGTTTCATTATCGCGATAAAAGTGGACTGGAGGCCGATTTGATTGTGCGCCTTCGCAATGGCCGGTGGGCCGCAATAGAAGTGAAACTTGGTAAAAAACAAATCGACGAAGCTGCTGAAAATCTTCTGGCGCTCAAGGCCCGGATCGACGAAGATAAAATGGGCGAAGCTTCGTTTCTAATGGTCATCACCGGCGGACAATATGCGTATCGGCGGAAGGATGGCGTTTGGGTGGTCCCCATCGGATGCCTGAGGAATTAAAATTAACCTTATTAAAAATCAGTGCAAATCAATAGAATGTTAGTGTTGTTAAAACATATTGGCTACGGCAAGGACACCGATTGCCACGTTAGTGACTTCTATGGAGCAATTCGGCGCCATATTGGGGGCACTATCTCCGAAGAGTCTTCCATTCTCAATTTCCGGGCATTGAACATCCGCGAAGCCCACGAGCGCCCCGAAGCCATGGAAGAAGCTGCAGTGATGATGGTGGGCCTGAACCCCGAACGGATTTTACAGGGACTGGTGCAATTGCAAAACCAAAAAACCGGGGAAGAAAGAAATTACAGGCAGGTAAGCGACTACTCCATGTCAAATATTTCTGATAAAGTAGTACGAATTATTTTGAGCTATACCGATTTTATTAAACGTACAATCTGGAGCGAACAATGAATTATCACCCAATCACCCAATCACCCATTGGTGCCCAATGTAAGCGATAAAGTGGCCCGGATAATTTTGAGCAATACCGGCTATATTAAACGAACTGTTTGGAGTGGGGAATAGAACAAAAGATAATTTTTGGGGATACACTTTTATAGCCGCCAAAATGATGTTCAAAATTTTTATACCTTTGGATCATGCGTTTAAGTAAGTTGCAAATTGATATCATTAATAACCTTGCCAGAAAATATTTTGGGCAGGAAACAACCGTTTATTTGTTTGGTTCCAGGACCGACGATCGTAAAAAAGGAGGAGATATTGACTTGCTTATAAAAAATAATGACGAAACAACCTTAATATTAGAGACAAAAATTCATTTTCTGGCAGAGCTTAAAACAAAAATTGGTGACCGGAAAATCGATGTGGTTTTTGACAATTCCAATACAAGGCAAAAGAAAAATTTTTACCGCTCTGTTATCCGGCAAAAAATAGAATTATAATCAATCCTTTATATTTTGAAAATGGAAAACCATTCTGAAAAAAGGGACAAATTAAATGAGGCAGTTCAACTTTGCACTATTCATTGCCAGCGTATGAGTTTTGCCTGGGAAAAAATTAAAATACATTTCCCGCTTGACAGGGAAAAATATATAAAATTAAAACCTGAAGAATTGAGTTTCTTTGACCAGTTAATTTTTCGTTTTTCAAAACTGCAGGATAGCATGGGAGGAAGGTTATTCCCTGCAATCCTTGAAAATCTTGGTGAAGAAGTCAAAAGATTACCATTTATCGACCGACTCGTAAAACTTGAAGAATTGGAAATAATTACCAGCGCAGATGATTGGATTTTGCTTCGGGAAACAAGAAACATTGTTACCCACGAGTACCCATTTATAACCGACGAAGTAATTCAGGGGTTAAACCTGTTAAGCAAACATTACCAACTAATTACAGAGATATGGGAAGGGGTGAAAAACTACATCGAAACCCGGTTTGGGAAATAAACCACCAACCAGATTCAGCCATGAAAAAAATGTTAAAATTGTTGACATGATAAGTGATGATGGTGGGTTTAAATCCTGAAAGAATACTGCAGGGACTGCTGCAATTGCAAACCCAAAAAACCGGGGAAGAAAGAAATTACAGGCAGGTAAGCGACTACTCTATGTCAAATATTTCTGATAAAGTAGTACGAATTATTTTGAGCTATACCGATTATATTAAACGAACTGTCTGGAATGAAGAATAGAACACTGAATTACCCTATGAAATAAATATATTAAGAATGATTTATTGCTATTTAAATTTGCTGTTAACTTTCTTATTATGAAACACTAACCAACTTAATATTTCACAGGGTGAACGCAGATCGAACAGATTAGCACAGATAAAATCTGCGACCATCTGCTAAATCAGCGTCTTCTGAATTCCAAAAAAAATAAACCATGAACATCCTTAATTTAATAGGCCGCGATAAAGAACTCTTCTCCGAAGACATTGCCAGCCACGAAAAAGAACTTTCCGAAATTGTGAGTTCTTCCCGGTTTCTGGTAATAGGCGGTGCAGGTTCTATCGGACAGGCAGTAACCAAAGAAATCTTTAAACGCAACCCTCAAAAATTGCATGTTGTCGATATCAGCGAAAACAACATGGTGGAACTGGTGCGCGACATTCGCAGTTCATTTGGGTATATCGATGGCGATTTTCAAACTTTTGCACTCGATGTTGGCTCTGTGGAATACGATGCATTCTGGAATGCCGATGGTGAATACGATTACGTACTTAATCTTTCAGCGTTAAAACATGTGCGCAGCGAAAAAGACCCGTTTACGCTCATGCGGATGATTGATGTGAACATTTTTAATACTGAAAAAACCATCCAGCAATCCATTGAAAAAGACGTAAAAAAATACTTTTGTGTTTCCACCGACAAAGCCGCCAACCCGGCTACGTACCTCGAACAGAGGCCGACGTGACAGATTTAGTTGAAAATTTGGGCTATAAACCGGATACGCCGGTGCAAAAGGGAATTGAAAAGTTTATTGATTGGTATAAATCATATTTCAAATATCAGAACACAAAATAAAATTAAAAATAAATGACATGC
>JBNJDH010000320.1:0-4156 GCA_051744695.1 Bacteroidota bacterium
GCGCGTATGCCTCCGTCGATGTTAACTACAGTGAGATTGGGGGCACATGAAGCCAGCATGGATGTGAGTGCCGCTTCCTGGGCCCTGAAACCGTATCCTACAGAAGTGGGGACACCAATCACCGGCAGGGGCACCAGGGATGAAACAAACGGGGCAAGGGCCCCCTCCATGCCCGCTACTACAACTACAGCCGATGCTTTATGCTTCATGCCTTCCATTACGGCATCGAGAACCCGGGTGGGATGGGCAATTCCCCTGTCCTCAAAAACCAGGGGATTTACACCCAATGCTTCCAGGGCCAAACCACATTCTGAGGTTACAGGATGATCGGCGGCCCCGGCGCTGATGACAAGAACATGTCCCTCTCCTTCCGGCATTGTGCCAATGGCCAGGAGATTGGGCGTTTCCCGGATTTCATATTTGTCTTTGAAATGAGCGGCTATTTCGCCAGCAGAAGCACTTCTGGAGACAAGAACTCGTTCATGTTTCGAGAGCAGAGCTTCTGCCATTTCAATGGTTTGGTCCGCGGTTTTGTATTCCCCATAAATGATTTCCGGGGTGTTAATGCGTGCCCCGCGGTTTACATCGGCTATGTAATTGCGGGCTGTTTCCATCCATTCGAGGGAAAAGTGCTTGCGGGCTTCATCCCTGTCCATTTCCCCCGAGGAAATTTTATTGAATAATTCGTCAAATGTCATAGTCCCAGTTTTGTGTCAAATGCGTTTTTTCTTGCCCCCTCCAGATCCAGGGTGACAAAGGTTGTAATGGATTTACCCGTTTCGGTGATCTCTTCGCGAAAGTCTGGATCGATCAGTTGTTGGAAAGTAGACTGATCCCGGCATTCGATCCGGATGTGGTCGTCATCATCCATCCGGCAACGAATGTGATGATCACCTGTGGCATTCAGTATTTTTTGCTCTATGGCCCGTATTGCTTCAATCCGGTCATGTGTAATGCGGGTGCGGTAGTTGAAACGGGTGGCCAGGCAACTTTCCATGTTGGCTATTACCGGATCGGCACCCATGGTGATGGCCAGCTCCCGGGCTTGCTCCTTCGTGATGTTCAGCTCGGCAAGCGGAGACCGGACACCGCCTTTCTTCAGGGCTTTCACTCCCGGTCTGTAGCTACCCGTATCGGATGCATTGGTTCCGTCGAAGACCGGGGCATCTTTGCGTGAAATGACAGGGTCGATGATCTGTCCCTTGCAATGATAGCATCGGTCCACGGGATTTTCAAGCACCTTGCCCGAGGGGTCCATCGAAATCACTTCCAGATTGGTGCACCCCATATTCTTGGCCTGTCTTTTGATCTCTTTTGCAGTGATGCGGTTAAAACCATTGTCAATCCACACGGGAACGACATCCACTTTTCCTTCAATGGCACATCCAAGTATGGAACAACTGTCGAATCCGCCGGAAAACATCAGGTAAAACCGGCCGGCGTCTTGTAAGTATTTGATAAGCTGGTCTTTCAAGGATCTTTCGTTTTAGCGTTTTCCAAGTTGCAATTTAATAAAAAAATGTTCATATATTGATAGTTGGAACCACTTACGTGGATTTGAACCTATATGACTCAGAAAGTTTTTTCTTTTGAAGGTTTTAAGGGTTTTGGGTTTTTTAAAAAAAAGTTTGACTTTTGTTTCCCGATGCGGTGTTTTTTTCGGGTCTTTTGATAAGGGTTGGTGATCAAAAACATGCATTCCCTTGTTTTACTTTATGCCCGGCATCAAGAAGGGGATGAATAAAAATTATAGCAATGGAACAGAGCGGTTACATAGGGTTGGTTAAGTCGGCAATAGAGAATTACTCTGACCTGTCGGCTTTCACTGATTACAAAGGCAGTACCACCACGTTTCGTGAAGTGGGGAAATATATTTACAAATGCCATCAGGTTTATAAGTCTTTGGGTATCAAGCCTGGGGATAAAGTGGCCCTGATCGGTCGAAATTCCACCAACTGGGGGTTGGTTTATCTGAGTGCGGTCACTTATGGGGCCGTTATTGTTCCGATCCTTCCGGATTTCAGCCCTTCAGATATCAATCATATTGTGAACCATTCCGGGTCGGTTTTATTGTTTTCATCCGGACAGATATTTGACAAGATCGATGAAAACAAAATGCCCGAATTGAAAGGCATTATTTCCGTTGATGATTTTACTGTGCTTGTGGATGATCACAACAAAGTTCAGAAAGCCATTGATAAAGCACGCGGCGAGGTTGACAAATTGGGCGACAATTTCTCTATAGATAAGCTGAACTTTTTTAACCCTGGTTCCGAGGATGTCATGGTGTTGTCATATACATCCGGCACCTCCGGTTTTTCGAAAGGTGTACTGCTGCCGCATCGCAGCATTTGGTCCAACGTGCAGTATGCCCGCGATACCTTTGATATGTCACCGGGCGAAAGGATTGTTTCATTCTTGCCTTTGGCCCATACTTACGGATGCTTGTTTGAATTTTTGTGGCCTTTCACCGAAGGTGTTCATGTGACTTTTCTTTCGAGAACTCCTTCCCCCCAAATCATTACGGAAGCCTTCAGGGCTGTGCGGCCACATTTGATCCTTGCTGTGCCGCTGGTGCTGGAAAAAATATTTAAAAAGCGGATTCTTCCTAAACTGGAGAAAGGAAGCATCAAGACGATCCTGAAAATTCCCGGGATCAATAAGCTGGTTTATGAGAAGGTGCGAAAAAATCTGGTCGAAGTATTTGGCGGGGAATTCCGTGAAATGGTCGTTGGTGGTGCGGCACTGAATAAAGATGTGGAGCTGTTCCTGCGCAAAATCGGCTTTCCCCTGACAATTGGTTATGGCATGACCGAATGTGGTCCCCTCATCAGTTATGCCCCTTGGACTGAAACCCGTCTCCACTCGGCGGGTCGCCTTGTTCATCGTATGGAAGTGACAATTGATTCGGAAGATCCCTATAATAAGGTTGGAGAAATATTGGTCAGAGGCGACAACAATATGCTGGGGTATTACAAAAACCAAGCTGCCACCGATGAAATGTTCGACCCTGAAGGTTGGTTGCATACAGGTGACCTCGGGGTGATCGACAAAGACAACTTTATATACATCAAGGGGCGTAGCAAAAATATGATTCTCGGGCCCTCCGGACAGAACATTTATCCCGAAGAGATTGAAGCGGTGATCAACAACAAAGAATATGTGCATGAATGTCTGGTTCGTGATGACAATGGAAAGATCGAAGCCCTTGTTTATCCGGACTATGAAGCTGTGGATGCCGAAAATCTGAGTGATGAGAAGATGGAGGAAATTCTTCGGGATTTGAAAAAGGAGGTGAACAGCGAACTTCCTGCATTTATGAACATTTCCAGAATGGTCCTCTTCCCGGAAGAGTTCGAAAAAACCCCCAAGAAGAGCATTAAACGTTACAAGTATATGTCGTGATCAAAGAGTCTATAATTGTGTGGGTTCCTGGAATTCTTTAATTTTGAACAATAGTTCATTTGATTATGGAAATTACAACACTTATAGAGAATCTTACTTACCTGCAGGGTACCAAAGGGGAGCATGGTCTCTCTTTCCTGGTCGAGGTAGGGAACAAGCGCATTTTGTTTGATACCGGACAAAGCGATTTGCTGATCGCCAATGCCCGCGCTCTGGGTGTTGATCTGGCGACTGTGGATGCCGTGGTGATCAGCCACGGGCACTACGACCATACAGGAGGGCTTTCAACGTTTTTCGAAGTTAACGATCATGCCCCGGTTTACCTGAAACCCGGATGCTTCGATGAAAAATTTTCCACCAAAGGGGGACAACACTATATTGGCATCGAAGGTGATGTGAAGGGGAAATTGCAGAATCGCTTTGTCAGTGTAAATGAAGATATTGAAATGGCTCCCGGCCTTTGGATCATCCCGGACATCGGTCAATACTACTCCTTTGAACAGGTTTCGTCTGTGATGCAGGTCATTCGGGAAGACCAACTTGTTCCCGACCAATTTGAAGATGAGCTTTTTATGGTTTACAGCCACCCGGAAGGAAGTACTGTCTTTTCAGGCTGTGCCCACCGGGGCATTGCCAACATCTGCCGGACAGCGATGGATGTGACCGGCAATGAAAAGGTGCGAATGGTACTGGGCGGGACGCATCTCAAAGGAGCTTCCCGGGGGCGGATCAGCAAAACTGTTGATGCGTT
>JBNJDH010000321.1:0-4147 GCA_051744695.1 Bacteroidota bacterium
TCATAAAGTGTTTGCTCTACCCGAAAAGATAAATATTCATTTTCGGCCATCTGTCTGATTTTAGGCAACTCACTGCCGTCATCTAATTTAACAGTTGGCAGAGAAGGATCAATGATAACTCTTGCTTTTAATTTTGCCCCGCCATTCACATCAAAGTCAATAAATGGTCGCCGATCCTCAACAGATACGGTATCAGAATAGTTATAATCGAATACCTGACTATTGAAGTTTTCATAAAAATTATTAAGCTGGCCTATTTCAGCTGTGGATAATTCTCTTCCCATTTCCATGTTGAAACGGAGTGTGTTGAAATAGGGCGAGCGAAGAGGGTTTGGTACCGTTGCAAGAATTATGGAAGCCTCTGCCTGGTTCTGCAACTGTTCAACTATAACCTGTATATTTTCAGTAAACTTTGAGACCGGCGTTGCATTGATTTCAGAGTTTTTTGAATCCAAAGCCGTTTCATTTGCTGTTCCTGTTGCTCCATTTAACACAAAAGGAAGCAAATCTTCGTACCCTGTTACAACAAGTACAACTGCGGGATTTTTATCAATGATATAATCCAGTACCGACATCCTATCAGGGATTTGAATTCTGTCTAAATATAAATTATCCACTTCACCGGAAGGTATGGTCTTTTCAGATATCTGAAGACCCGGAAATGAAAAATTACGAATCAAACCGGAATCCCCGCTCCAATCCCCGGGGAACTCCCCGTTTAATGCACGGCGGGCTGGAAACTCATCCCCCGGATTCCTATAAAATAATTCAAAATGCCCCCTTCTTTCATTTGTAAAGTAGTTTAATCCAAGATTCGAATTTATTTCAGCCTGGTTAAATATTTCTGCTTCGTAATAAGAATTTATCTTTTCCCCTATGATTGCCGGGAATGCATAGTTTTGTCTTTCCGACGTTATAACACCATCCATCATTCCGGCACTATACCCGCTGCCAAGTACAAAAAATCGGGTAAATTCTTCCCCCTCAAATTGGTCCGTTTCTTCTTCAGTTTCCGGCATATTGTAGGTGCAACCGGATATCAAATTTATAATCAAGATCAGCAGAAGGTATCTCATTTCTTAAAAAATCCCCGGATTATACGTAAAGGTTGCAAATACGATTGTTCCGATTGCTGGCCCCCCAAAAATATTTGTGTATCTTTGAATACCCATATTTGTGAAGCCTGCTTTTATCATACTATTCAGTTCTGAAATTCCCACATTTAACTGGAAATCAAAATGTCCATACTCATCAACTCTTCCATCTAAAAACGGGCTATTCCAATCATAACCTGACCGATACCTGTAAACCATTTTAAACCCAACATTTGGAGCTATTTGTCGGTTTCCCCATTCAAGGTTCATTTTTACCGGTGGTGTATTGAACCCGGGTATGAGTGGATCATCGGCATTTTTAAGCATTTGTGTAAGTGTACCATTCACCCCGAAAAAAAATGTGCTGGCTTGCTGTTTAAAATCGAATGAAAGACCATGCACAGTTACTTGTTTTTGCGCATTGTTGTAGTAGTAATATCGATCACTTTGAAGGGCATTATTAACTTGCCCGGCTGCTGCAACCAGATCCACTGAGGGGCTGGTTCTGGGTTTGATTACTCTTGTCAACCCAATAAAGTCATCGTAGAGAGTAACGAAGTAATTTAAATCTATGAATAAATCAGAGGAAAAAAGTTGACTATAACCAATCTCAAAAGCGTGTGCTTGTTCAGGTTTTATTCCTTTGAGCGCATTAGCAGGTAAAATGCCACTTTCCAGTACGTCAAGATGCATTTGCTCTGACTGAATGCGGGTTAGACTTTTTTCCGGATCTCCGGACGCACGATTCAATTCAGCGATAACTACTTCATTAAACCGGTCTACCGATAGTTCAGTAACTGCATTTCCTATTAACTCATATCTTTCGTAGTTCTTTCGGAGTCCGCCAAGGATACGGCCATTACCAATACGTTGATTCATAAATTGCTCGCGAACCGAGGGAAACCGAAATCCATATTGGTACGATGCGCGTACATGTGTTTCTTTTTTAATGTTATAATTTGCGCCAATTTGAGGGCTTAAAGCCGGATGAAAATTCTCGTTTACATCAACGCGGATTGCCCCATTTAAATTTAATCGGTCGCTTAGGAGTCTCGTTTTAGCCTGTAAATACCCCCCATATTCATAGTTTGTAATTTCATTACCTGTTGTATCCGGGAAGATTGTTCCTTCAGACTCAAGATCATAAAAACGAAACGAACCTCCGGCAGTTAGTTCAAGGTTAGAAATTAGATCATTACGGGTGTAAGCCGACTCAATGTGTATCAGTGATGAGTTATCTTTAATACCTGCTCCATCTTCAAAATCGTATACAGATCGAAGCCGGTTAAATTCGCTTTGAAACTCTTCTGTACCCGGTTCGAGCATAGATCTCGCTTCTTTACCGTCGAGAAGCGTAACACCTGAGTTTGCGAAATTTCTTGCAGCAGTCAAATCATTGGCAGGAATACCACGTACGGGTACCCCACTTTCAAACGCAATTCTGTAGTCCCGAAACCAATCTTCATCACTTTTTGAACTATTTTGGAGCTGACTGGCCATATACATAATATCATATGAATTTCCTGAATTCTGGTTAGTTCTATAACCTCGTAAAAAGAAACCAGGAGCTGTAATTTCAGCTGAATACTGAAAGATTTCGAAATCCTCTAAACGAATTCGACTATCATCTGTATAAAGTGTATTCGTATAACCATACCTGCCTCCCAGTACAATTTCGGTATTATCAAATGGCCTGAAATGGAGCGACCCGGCGGCTTTTCTTGTCTCAATATCATAATCGGCAAGATCTTCCTCACGGTATCCATCACGGGTTACAGGTACTATTGTACCGTCCAAAACGCCATCCTCATCTACTCCCAGCGGGAGATAAATTTTTGACTCATCACCATACACATTAACTCCACTGTATCCATGTACATCACGATAGGATTGCCACGACTCTCCAGATCCTATATTGTCATAATTGTTAGCACGCCAATCTTTTCCGGTTAGCCATCCAGCTGTGAATTTTACTGCAAACCTTGAATGCAGTACGTGCGCAAAACGGCTGTTAACTTCCGTCATTCGGTCACCTTCAGCAGCAAACTGACTTTCTCCACCAAGCTTTAGGTCATTAACCCCCCCTTTCATCTGCATTGAAAAACCCGGGCTGTCAAATGGATTTTTACTGCTTATATTCAGCACTCCATTCATTGCGTTTGGTCCATTTATAGAGGAGGATGGCCCCAGTTCCATTTCCATACCGGCAATGTCAAGATCTGATGGTCCAAGTAAGTTGCCTATGGGAAAACCCAAACCCGGCGCTTGATTATCTACACCATCCGTAAGTTGAAGAACTCCCGAGTTGGCACCCGAGTTAAATCCCCTTGTGTTTATTGTCTGCATATTCATGCTTTGTGTAGCAACATCTACTTCCCGAATCGTAGATATTAAATCAAATGCATCAAATGACGAAAGCTGTTGGACATCTACACTTGTAACTTTTCCAATAGTTTTGGTTTGTTCCATTTCTTCTGAAGTAACCATATCTGCAGTTACGATTACATCCTCCTCTTCGAATACCCGCGGACTAATTGTAATCGAAACATCTGTTTGGTCATGGTTTGATATTATTTGCTCTCCTGAAAAATATGAAACATGAGTTACTCGCATCCGGAATGGCAGGCTATAGTTAAAACCAAACCGAAACTCTCCATTTTCATCTGTTGTGGTTCCTACATTATACTCAGTTTCAACATTCTCACTAACCGGCTGAATTTCAATTTGTGCGGATTCCACTCTATTGCCAGTAATGCCATTTACAACGTGGCCTGCTACATAAATTGAATAGGATTTGGAAAGAGAAACCTGTAGTTCCCTATCATCAACACTACTCCATTCAAAACGGTTACGCATGTATTCAGGGTGTTCAACATACACTTGGTAAGATATTCCCTCTTCAAGTTTTACAATAAATTCGCCGTCATCTGATGTATTCGCTGAAGCAACTAACGTGTCTTTTTCCTCTGTGGTGAGCATAACCGAAACATCAGCCCCTGGCAGTAATTCACCTGATAATTCGTCTGAAACTACTCCATGTAGTGTTGTACGTT
>JBNJDH010000322.1:0-4138 GCA_051744695.1 Bacteroidota bacterium
AGCAGCCACTCGACTCTACCCCTTTTCTCTGCAAAGAGAGCCAAGACTACAAATTAACCAATTAACGAATTAACCAATCCACCCCCTCTTCAGCCCCTAAGGTAAGCAACAAGCAACCCGGAACTCAAAACTCGGAACCCGGAACTCAAAACTCGAAAACCGGAACCCGGGACACGGAACTCAAAACCTGCAACGCTAAGACTCACCAAAATTCCCTCCCTCAACATCAATCTCATTACTTCAATTTGGTTTTATTCTAAATAAAATTTTTATCTTTGCATATAAGAGATTTAATGTCTTCTTAATAGCAATTGGATTATGGACAAATCTTCAAATAAAGAAACGGTCAAACAAATATTTACCGAATATCTCCAGAAAAACGGGCACCGCAAAACACCCGAGCGATACGCCATTCTCGATGAAATATATTCACGTGAAGGGCATTTCGACATTGAGTCGCTTTATATCTTCATGAAGAATAAGAATTACCGTGTGAGCCGGGCCACGTTATACAACACCATTGACCTGTTGCTGGATTGTAAACTCGTGATCAAACACCAGTTCGGGAAAAACATTGCCCAGTTTGAAAAAGCGTTCGAATCCAAGCAGCACGACCATCTGATCTGTACCTCCTGCGGAAAAGTTTCGGAGTTTTGCGACCCAAGCATTCAGGTCGTACTCGAAAATGTTTCAAACAATATGGAATTTTCTGTAGCCCATCATTCCCTTTATGTATACGGCACGTGTAAAGAGTGTCGGGAAAAACAGAACAAAAAATCAGGATAAAAAAACGGCCATATTTGTGGCAATAAGGTTTTAATTGATTACTTTTACGCATCGGAAAGTCGACCTGAATAAAGGGTAGGCCTTCCGATTTTTATTGCAATAAGGTTTAGGAATTGATCACCCTTTCCATCCGAATTGCACAATCAATATGATCTTGTGGAACGTTCATTAAACCTCACACTCAGGGAGCGTTCCTTTCGAACTTAATCAAAAAAAATTATACGAATGAAAGTTGACGTTTTATTAGGTCTACAATGGGGAGATGAAGGAAAAGGCAAAGTTGTTGATGTTCTGACCCCTGAATACGATGTCATCACCCGTTTCCAGGGAGGCCCCAACGCCGGCCATACATTGGAGTTCGATAATAAAAAGTTTGTTCTCCACAACATTCCCTCCGGCATTTTTCAGGGCGATAAGATCAACGTGATCGGGAACGGCGTTGTACTCGATCCCATTATCTTCAAACAGGAAATTGACGGACTCCGCGAAAAAGGCGTTGACCTGACCAATAATCTCCTCATCTCAAAGAAGGCCCATCTGATCCTGCCAACTCACCGCATCCTCGATGCAGCCTCGGAAGCATCAAAAGGCAAAACGCGAATTGGTTCAACACTCAAAGGGATCGGCCCCACTTACATGGACAAAACAGGCCGTAATGGCATCAGGGTAGGTGACATCCTCAACAATTTCGAGGAAAAATATGCCGTATTGAAAGAAAAGCATGAAAGGCTATTAAAAATGTATGGCTTCGATTATGATCTGAATGAATACGAAAAAGGTCTGAAAGAAGGCATTGAAACTCTGCGTGAGTTCACCCTCATAGACAGTGAAAATGAACTGAACCGTTACCTGAAGGACGGAAAATCCATCCTTGCCGAAGGCGCTCAGGGCACACTGCTCGATATTGATTTTGGGTCCTATCCTTATGTTACATCATCCAATACCGTTTGTGCCGGGGCCTGCATCGGCATGGGCATCGCCCCCCATAAAATCGGGGAAGTTTATGGCATTTTTAAAGCCTATTGCACCCGCGTTGGGGCCGGCCCCTTTCCCACCGAACTTTTCGATGAAGACGGCGAAAAGATGCGGAACAACGGTCACGAATTTGGAAGCACCACAGGCAGACCTCGCCGCTGTGGCTGGCTCGACCTGGTAGCCCTGAAATACAGTGTCATGATCAACGGCGTCACCCAATTGATCATGACCAAAGGTGATGTACTGGGATGTTTTGACAAAATAAAAATCGCCACTGCCTACAAAACCGGAGGAAAAACCATTGAAGAATTTCCTTATGATTTGCCCGATGACCTGGAACCGGTCTACAAAGAGTTGCCCGGCTGGAATTGTGACCTTACCGGTTTAAATTCCGAGAAAGATATCCCGGAAGAACTCAAAAATTACATCCGTTTCCTTGAAGATGAACTGGAAGTGCCGATAACCATAGTTTCTGTGGGGCCCGACAGAGAACAAACCATTGTCCGGAATAGGAACTAAAGCGATCAACAGCTCTTCAAACCTGAAAATCATTCAAATGAAGGTTCTTGTTTTCTATACAAAAAAATTTGCCTTTAAAACGGCCGAACAGAATCTGACTGACGAGGAGTTGAAAATTTTCTATTCAGATCCGGCCGAAATTCCCCATGAGGGGGCGTTTCAGGACTGTATCACGGCTTTTATCCAGGCCGAGGAACAGGACGAAGAAAAAGGGCTGAAAAGCCGGGAGAAAAAACTGGCCAATCACCTGAAATGGGTGGCCCGGAAGAATGAAGCTTCCAAAATTTTATTGCACTCTTTTGCGCATCTTTCAGGTTCCAAAGCATCATTGCCATTCACGGCAGATCTTTTCAACGGGGTGGAAGAACGCCTGAAAAACAGCGGATATGAAGCCGGGCAAACACCTTTCGGCTATTTTCTGGATCTGCAAATGGATGCCCCGGGTTTTTCAATGGCCCGGGTGTGGGGGGAGCTGTAAGATAGCTGATGAGCTGGTGAGTTGGTGAGATATTGAGCTGGTGAGCTGGTGAGGAAGGAAGCAAAGTATTATAAAACGAGCATCGATTGAAACAAAATAAGAATCAGTTCAGACTTTATCTTTTGAAGTAAACTAAAACCGATTCCAAAATCAAAAAAGGATAAAACATGAAACCAACACTTCTGGTATTAGCAGCAGGAATGGGCAGTCGTTATGGCGGCCTTAAACAAATGGACGAGCTTGGTCCTGGAGGAGAGTCGATCATTGACTACTCCGTTTTTGATGCCATCCGAGCCGGTTTTGGCAAAGTTGTTTTTGTTATTCGTCCATCTTTTGCCGAAGCATTTAAAGAGAGATTTGAGAGCCGCCTGGCCGGTAAAATCGAAACTGAATACGTGTTCCAGGAGATGGATAAAATACCGGAAGGGTTTGAAGTGCCCGAAAACCGGGAAAAACCCTGGGGAACCGGTCATGCCATGCTTATGGCCCGTGATGTGATTCAAGAGCCTTTTGCCATCATCAATGCCGACGATTTTTATGGCCGCGATGCCTACGAAAAAGCCGTTAAATTCATCCAGGAACACCCGGCTGAAAACGAATATGCCATGATCGGGTACCCGCTGCGAAATACCCTTTCGGAACACGGGACTGTATCGCGGGGCGTTTGTGAAACCGACGAAAACGGATTGCTGAAGCAAGTCACAGAACGCACAAAAATCGGTTGGGAAAACGGAAAAATCTATTTCTGGGAAGGCGATCAGAAAACAGAATTAACGGGAGATGAGCCTGTATCCATGAATTTTTGGATCTTTAAACCCTCTTTCTTCAATCATCTGGAAAAAGGCTTCCGAAAATTCCTCGAGGAAAAAGGCAAAGAACCCAAGTCGGAATACTATTTTAACGTTCGTGCCGATGAGCTGATCAAATCGGGAGAAGTGACCACCCGTGTCATTGACACCAATGCTCAGTGGTTCGGAATCACCTACAAAGAAGACAAGCCCCAGGTCCAGGCCAGTCTGAAAGCCCTGGTGGAAAAGGGTGAATATCCGGAATATCTCTGGAAATAAGTTGCACACGAAGAAGAGGGTGTATAGAAAGCCTCTTTTTTCTCTGTGTCCTTCTATATGACTAATTTGTAAGTGCTTTCTTTATTGTGTCGCACCTCCGGCGCTTTGAGATAGCCACGGAGTGCCCGCCTGGCAACAAATGAAATAGAGACTTTTTATCTTTCAGTAAAAACCCTTGAGACAGAATAGTTCTATTTCATGAAACGGCAGACAGGGCGACAGTATGGTAAAAAACCTCTGTATTGAAAACGATCTTAAGCTCCAGAGGAGCGACACTTTTTTTTAAGTTGAAAATTATGGAATTCAAAAATCG
>JBNJDH010000323.1:0-4134 GCA_051744695.1 Bacteroidota bacterium
TTTAATTTTTATAAAGCAAGTAAAAAGAAACTATTTGCTGCATAAACTAATTAACATGAACATTTCAAGCTGTAAAAGTTTTATTTGTCTGTTTATTATCTTGTTTTCATTTCTGAATTGCAAACAGGGTACGCAATGGAAGGGTCAGGGAGCAGTTAAAAAGGTGAATACTGAAACTGTACCCATCCAGTTTCAGAATAAAGGCACTTTCGATTTAGGCAATGGCGTATTTTGCTCGAATAATTTTGACGGGGCAAGATTAAATGGGGTTGTATTAACAAAAGACACATTGATCACTGTTTTAGTAACACCGGAAAATACTCCAATCAATTCAAGTCCCTGGTATGCTTTTAAATTATGGTCGGAGGTTGAACAGGAAATTACCTTAAAATTATCATACACGGAAGGTTATTTTCACAGATACCGTCCAAAATTAAGCAATGATGGATTGTATTGGGAACAGATTGATTCAACACAATACACCATAGATTACAATAATCAGCAAAAACCTGTAAGTGCTTCCTTGAACCTTCAAATCGGCCCCGATACCTTATGGATTTCTGCACAGGAACTGATTACATCCTCCCATGTTGACAAATGGATATCGGGCCTGGAGTCCAACTCATTTGTCACCAAAACAAAAATAGGAGAAAGCCATGCAGGCAGACCAATAAATGCCTTGAAAATAGGAGAAAGTGATGACAATAAATTTATCTTAATCCTTTCACGACAACATCCCCCTGAAATTACCGGATTTCTGGCCATGCAGGCTTTTGTTGAAACAATCTGTACGAAAAACGAAATCGCAGATTCTTTTAGAGGTATATACAATGCTTATGTCATTCCTTTGGCAAATCCCGATGGCGTGAATAATGGGCATTGGCGACATAACAATGGCGGGATTGATTTAAACAGGGACTGGTCGGATTTTAATCAACCTGAGACAAGGGCTATCAGGGATTATGTTGAGCAACTTGTTGATTCAACGAGTGGGAAGGTAGTTTTTTTTATCGACTTTCACTCTACCTGGGAAGATATATATTATATTAATCATGGCGCAGAAGCAGGGAATATACCTGGTCTGGTTCAGGAAATGATCCGGTTAACAGGTGATGAATTTCCCGGGTACAGCCCCAATATTAAATCCCTTTCTGATGAAAATAATAATACAAGAATAACTTCTGACAGTTACTTCTTTTCTACCTATGGGGCTCAATCGCTTACGTATGAAGTGGGCGACAATACCCCGCGTGCTTTTATCAGGAAAAAAGCTGAGGTTTCTGCAATGAAGATGATGGAATTGTTAATCGGTAATTACTAGTCGGGTTGGTAATTTTTTGATTGTTTCAACCCCTTATTTTAGGTATTAAGAAATAACCACCTTTTCCATTTTATCTAAAAATTCTACATCGAAATCAGCCCCGATTCCCGGTTCATCGGGCAATTCCCATTTTCCTTTCCCTTTGTATTGAATGCCGCCAATTACAGGGTCTTTAGCGTGCGGAAAGGAGGAATCGATATCAAAATGTACGATATTGTTTCGGGCGGCTACCAGGTGTGTCAATGCGGTCAGTGCAAAACGGCTTTCCGACATGCAACCTACCTGCGATTTAATTCCGGCTGCTTCGCCAATTGCAATAATTTTTAATGCATTATTCATTCCGCCTGTTTTTGATAATTTGATGTTGAAATAATCGCACGCGCCCATGCTTGCCAGCCGGAAAGCATCACGGTGGTCGAACACCGATTCGTCGGCCATAATAGAAATGGGGCTGTTATTTCTCACGCGGACTAAATCGCGGTTGTTCCAGTGGGCAATGGGCTCTTCGCAATGTTCGATGTCATATTTTTCAAGGGCCTTTAATGTGCGGATAGCCGTGATTGTATCCCATCCCTGGTTGGCGTCGATGCGCAGCGGGATTTCGTAACCAACGGCCTCCCGGATTGCCTGAATACGGGCAATGTCTTCTTTTTCAGTAGTTCCCAATTTTACTTTTATCGCGGGAAATCCCTCATTTTTGTATTCGAGGGCCTGCGCTGCCATCTTCTCCGGAGAGCCCAGGTAAACGGTCATGTCCGTATAAATTTCCCGGGAGTTACTGCCGCCAAGTAACTGATACAGCGGCATTCCGGCGCTTTTACCCAGCAGGTCGTACAGCGCCATATCGAAAGCGCTTTTTAAGGTATTGTTTCCGGTAATTTCACCATCCAGCTCGTTCAGCCTGTCTTCTATGGTCAGCGGATTTTTCCCCGTTATGAAGGCAGCAAGGTGTTTGGCTATTTCAAATTCTGAAGCCTGAATTTCACCAACAATCTGCCTCAGCGGGCTGGCTTCACCTGTCCCGGTTAATCCGGAATCGGTATGGATTTTTATTAAAATATTTTCCGTTTTATAAATGGTACCGAGAGAAATGACAACGGGCTCTTTTAACGGGATGTTTAATTTGATGATTTCAATTTTTTTTATTTTCAAATGATCCATATTTATTGATTTTGGTTTTCAGAATTTAATTTATTAAAAAATAGATTGAAGCAAAATTCCCATGAGGTAACCAATATAATTCTGATTACATATCCCCAGACACCCAGCATTAATGACGGAACAATGAGGTTGTGCCAGTTTTTTGAAATAGCCACGGCCACACCCTTCATTGGCCCTCCCGAGATAATAACTGCCGCAAGCACCAATTCCTCCAGTTCGTATTTGAACCATTTGCCCAAAATAAAAGTAACCACGAAATTAATGT
Source organism: Bacteroidota bacterium (assembly GCA_051744695.1). Classification (GTDB taxonomy): domain Bacteria; phylum Bacteroidota; class Bacteroidia; order Bacteroidales; family Marinilabiliaceae; genus Marinilabilia. The sequence continues at coordinate 2,748 of JBNJDH010000323.1, forward strand.
TCAGGATAATGGCGCAAAACAGGATCATAAACGGCGCTTCCTACAGCACTTTTGTTATGCTGGCAGGCAGCCCTGTCATCACAAAAAATATAAAAATTAAGAAGGTGCCCAGTTCCTCATTACCTGCAATTTTTCTGTTAACTAAATGTTCCGCTGTCAGCTATTAAAAATATGAACATTCTTTTTATCAATCTCCCTCAATCTTTTTCGGCAATAATAATTTTATGTTCCGGCCCGGTAACTCCCGCAAGGTTCATGGTACGAAATACCAATTCGTGCTTTTCTTCTTCAAGGTCGATAGAAACTGTATCTTCCACTTTCTCCCAGTTTCCGGAAGGGGAAACTTTCATTTCGTACGTTTTCAGATTGGGCGTATCGGACGTTAATTGTATAGTTGCTTTTTGCCCGTCAATCGTAACTTCCGAAGCAATGGTATTTGGCGTCCATTCAATGGCATCCCTGTTTTGAATTAATTTCCTGTACTCCGGTTTATCGTAAGTCCAGTGGGGTTTTCCGCCCCATATCCAGGTGTTGTTTTTGAAAAAGTCGTCTTCATACATAATATTCATTTCCTGGTGGTTCGGCCAGGCGGTGAATATATCGTTGTATCCGTGAAAACCTATCCAGGTATAAGTTTGCGCGCTTCGTTCCTTTTTTGTGCCGGTTTCCGGATCGGCGTCAATCACCGTACGGTCGGGGCCTTTAACTTTTACAATATCTGCCGCTTTATTTTTCAAATATTCATCGCGTACTTCCAGAGCTGACAATGGAATTCCGTTTTTTTCAAAGTGGTGGTCGTATTTGGCGTCAGATAAAAACCATTTGTGATAGTCGTTAAGCCATATCTCGTTGATGCCGTGATGTCCGTCCGGCCCCCCTTGTACACCTGGGCCGGCACCCAAAGTACGGGTAACATAACCGTAAGCATTCATAATGGCATTCTGAATTTTCATGTAATGCCCGCAATGGTAACCCTGTCCTTCCATCGCCAAATCCAGCATTTTTTCTACATCTCCGCCTCCGGGGTACGGATCTCCATGATCATCGATTTTGACTTTGGATTTGATCCAATGCCGGAGAAGCAATATCCTCTTCAGTTCATCTGTTTCCCCTTGAACGACAGTATCAAGCTGGTATTTCTCAATCAGCCGCGCAAATCCTGGGTTGTTAAGATTTTCAGAAGACTTAAAAACAATATTGGGTTTATACGGCGGGTTTTCAACATCTACCTGGTAATACTCTTTTTCCCCACAGCTTATTAATAGCAAGATGGAAAATACAAATAACAATTGTTTTACTTTCATTTCATTTCATTTATAGATTTTGTAAAAATAAAAAGTTTTATTTTCTTGGCAAAACCTTATTAAATTATTATTTTTTTTATTTT
>JBNJDH010000324.1:0-4127 GCA_051744695.1 Bacteroidota bacterium
CCGTTCAGTCATCAATGAATATTGGCCTCCATCGATTATATCATTTGCATATTGCAATGCCTTTTCAAACATGGCATCTCCATTCTCTCCTTGATCCTCGAGCTCAATTCCTAAGGCAAGATATAATTCACTTAAATAATGTTGAGCAGCTGGTCTGACGACTCTCCCTCCTTGTTCCGCTATATCGGGTAAATTATCGAGAACAGATTCTAGATCATCTATTGCAAATTGATAGGTTTCTATTCTGGAAGATCGCTCAAAATCATATTTTGCAGCAGTATAAATTTCTTCTACAATCGGAACGCCACCAAATAATTCACCAAGGCTCCTATAGGCATAAGCTCGGAAGAATTTTGCCTGAGCAATTGCATAATTTCTTGCCTCCTCAGAAGACCAATTAATCTCTTCAATATTCGCAGCATATAACGCGGTATTTGCTTTTGAGATTAACTGATAATAAGTAGAATAAATGCTATTATACTGCCCGGTTTCAGGTGATAACTGACTATAGTCTGAAAAAGTTGTTGAGATCCTTCTTTCGGGCACATCCAGAATATCGGTTCCATTTCCGGCTAAAGCTCTGGCTGTCGCATTACTTGAAATCTTTAACTGCCTGAGTTGACTATAGCAAGCTATAAGCACCTGATCGACCTGAGAAGAAGAAGTAAAGGCATTATCAAGTGTATAAAAGGTTTTTGGTGTTTCAGTCAAAAAGTCTTCATCTGATTCACAACTAAAGAATCCTATTATTGCTATCAGTAAAATTATTTTATATATTTTATCTTTCATGTTCAAAAATTTTAATGTTAAAAACTGATATCTAAACCTATAGTATAAACAGAAGGAACGGGATAAGTGCCCGACATAGCCCTAACGCCTTGTTCCGGGTCACCGCCTTCCCATCCTGTAAAAGTATATAAGTTTTGAATGCTCGAATAAATTTTCAGGGATTCCAAATTCATTCGTTTGATCCAATTTTGATCAAAACGGTACGAAAGGGTTACATCCTGAATGCGAACAAAGGATCTGGATTGAATTCCCGGGAACCGCCCATCAAAGTATGTTGTTGAAGGATAAGAATTGTTTTTGTTTTCAGGTGTCCACCAGGGATGATCCCAATCATTTTGTGCCGGTTGCTGAAGCATCCGAAAGGCATATAAATTATCAAGCATATAGTAGTTATCTTTCCCTCCTCCAAATATTCCCTGGAGTAAGATATAGAATTCAAAGTTTTTAAAGTTCATCGTATTGGAAAGATTTAATCTGAAATTCTCTTTCGTATATCCAAGAATTTTCCGATCGTATTCACTGGAAATTCTACCATCAGGTTCACCATCAGGTCCACTAATATCCTTAAATTTAACATGTCCGGGTTCAGCCCCAGTATTGTCAATATATTCTGTATCATCTTCCTGTACTATGCCATCAAATTCATATCCGTAAATAGCGCCTAATGATTTACCAATGAATAGGTTATTCCCGATATCATCATCTTCAACCCCATCGCCGTCAATATCATCTCCATACAATTTATCAAGAATATTCCGGTTCTGCCAAAATGTTAAACCTGTTTTCCATGAAAAATCCTGATTCTGAACATTGGTTGTTGTTATGCCCAATTCAACACCACGGTTATTTACCTGGCCCATACTTGACTGAATAGATGAAAATCCGGTCATGATAGGAATTTGTCTCACAAATAATTGATCGTAAGTTTTTGAGAAGTAAAAATCAAGGTTAAAAAAGATTCTATTATTATATAAAAAAGATTCAATACCTCCATTAAATGATGTTGTGGTTTCCCAACCTAATAATGGATTACCTAAAGAAGAAATCGTCATACCATAAAGTACCTTGGAAGGGTTATCAGCAAATTCATACATGATATTACCATCTTTCCCGCTTGCCATTCTGGTTAAGGTGTTGTAAGCGCTAATTCCTTGGTTTCCATTCTTGCCATAAGAAGCTTTAATTTTTAAATAGTCTAAAATATTGACTGAATTAAAAATATCCTCTTCAGTTGCTGTCCATGCAAAGCCAATGGAAGGAAAATTCCCCCATTTTTTTTCAGCACCAAAAACCGAAGAACCATCCCGTCTGTATGATCCCGTCAGATGGTATTTATCGCTAAATGAGTAACTCAATCGTGCCAAATACCCTATGTTCGCTTCTTCAGTGAGTGAAATATTATAAGACTGAACATCGGCTTTATGCAAGCCGTTAGCTCCCAGGGCTGTATTTCCGTTGGCAGCAAAATCATTGCCATCTACTTGGATATATTTATTATGTATATAGTCTCTGGTGGCTACCAACGTAGCATCAATGTAATGTTCTCCAATCTCTCGTTTGTAATTAACTATATTATCAATTACATAATCATACCTGATTCTTCTTCCCATGTATCCATTTGCGGAACTTAACTTATTTTGAAGTGCTTCAGGACTATACCTCTCCATGGGATCCACTGTACCATAACCTTCATCAACAAAATAACCCTCATAATAAAACCTTTCTGTATTATTGACATTATTACCACGAACATAATTGAGTCTGTAGCTCAATCCTTCAATAAAAGGTATTTTAACATGAGCAAACCCTGATAAACGGTAGAAATTGGTATGATTTACATCGTCAACAATAGATTCCTCTGTATTCCATAAAGGATTTGTAATTGATTCTCCTGTTGGAAATTTTTCCAAAATCTTCTCATCCCAATTTTTCACATATACATCTCCATATGGAGCCCCACGAACCAAACTTGTCATATTTGCACCTAAGCCTGAATAATCGCGATAATTATAACTTCCATCAACTCCTATTTCCAACCAATCGGTAATATCTGTATTAATTTTACCTTTCAAAGCAACCTGTTTAAAATCATCGCCAAGTATTACCCCTTCCTGCTCAACATAACCAGTAGAAAGAAAATAATTAATCCCTTCACTTTGCCCGGAAACAGAAAGCTGATAATTTTGGTTAATCCCAATTCGTGAACCCAAATCAATCCAGTCATTTGTTTCCCCAGCTAAATAACTTTCTCTTTCAGGCACTTTTAGTTCTGGAATATCTAATGGCTCATCAACACCTGATCGATCCATTCTTTTTTCAAGATACCTTTCCGGACTCATTACTTGCGGCTTTTGTTGCCAAACATTGATCCCCGTTGACGTGTTTAAACGAATTATCGGTTTTCCTTCTTTTCCTTCCTTGGTAGTAATTATAATCACTCCATTAGCTGCACGTGAACCATAAACGGCAGTTGCCGATGCATCTTTCAGTATATCATATGTAGCAACATCGTTAGGGTTGATATCATTAATGCTACCCATAAAGATAACTCCATCCAGAACAATTAAAGGACTATTTGAGCCCGAAATGGAATTTTGTCCCCTAACTAACATCGATGGACTACCTCCTGCTGAGTTCACTGTTCCAATATTTAAACCCGGAGTTGTTGCTTTCAGAGAAGATAAAGCATTAAAATTTGGAGCTAATGAAACAGGGGAGTCTTCCATATCTACACTATTTACTGATCCTGTAATATCCTTTCTACGCGCAGTGCCGTAACCTACAGCCACAACCTCTTCAATCCCAATTGATTCCTCCTCCATAACTACTGTAAATGTAGTCCTGTCGCCGATTGGAACTTCCTGTGTTCGCATCCCTACAAAAGAAAATTGCAGGGTGTCAGCACCAGAGGGAAGATCAAGGGAAAATTCACCATTATTATTGGTTACAGTTCCCTGGGTGGTACCTTTTACCACTACCGTAACTCCTGGCAGAGGTTGGTCGGTGACATCTGTTACAGTTCCGGAAATGGGTTGTTGTTGGCTTGTTACTACAACAGTGTTTGCACTGCGGTGGTTCGATTCCATTTCTGCCGGATACAATATAATATGCCGGTCGTAAACACCAAATTCAACCCCGGTACCCTCAAAAACCACCTGAAGCGATTCATCGATGGTTTTTTCCCGGATATCAACCGTTACCTTACGGTCCAGGTCGATAAACCCCGGACTGTAAGCAAACCGGAATTCCGATTGATTTTCAATCGCATCCAGTACTTCTGTCACTTTCGCATTTCGCATTTCCAGCGTAAGCTTCGTAGTTTGGCTGTACACACTTGC
>JBNJDH010000325.1:0-4118 GCA_051744695.1 Bacteroidota bacterium
CTGCCTGTTCTGAGGAGTAGTCCGTCGGTGCCCTTGAAGGGGGAGTTGCAGCCGTGGCTGTTGCTTCCGGGCAGGCGGCCCAGTTTATCGCGCTGAACAATTTCCTGGGTGCAGGCGACAATTTTGTTTCCACCTCCAATCTTTATGGGGGAACGTACAACCAGTTTAAAGTGCAGTTTAAACGACTGGGGATTGAAGTAAAATTCGTGGAAAACGATGACCCGGCGGAGTATGAGGCCAGGATCGATGAGAACACGAAAGCCATTTACGTGGAAACCATTGGCAATCCGCGGTTCAATATCCCCGATTTTGAAAAGCTTGCGAAAGTTGCTGATAAACATGGAATTCCGTTTATCGTGGACAACACTTTTGGTGCTGCCGGCTATTTGTTTCGGCCCATTGAACATGGCGCCAACGTGGTGGTGCAGTCAGGTACCAAGTGGATCGGCGGTCATGGCACCTCCATCGGTGGTGTGATTGTAGATGCCGGCAACTTCAACTGGGGCAATGGCAAGTTCCCCACCTTTACCGAGCCTTCCGAAAGCTATCATGGTCTGAAATTCTGGGAGACATTTGGCGAAGGAAGTCCGTTTGGAAATATAGCTTTTGCCATTCGCGCCCGTGTGGAGGGCCTTCGGGATTTTGGTCCGGCGCTGAGTCCTTTCAATGCCTTTTTGTTGCTTCAGGGTCTTGAAACATTATCGTTGCGCGTGGAACGAACCGTTCAAAATGCCCTTGAGCTAGCCCAATGGCTAGAAAATCATCCGCAGGTTGAATATGTCAGTTATCCCGGGCTTCCATCCAGCCCATATCATGAGCTGGCCAAAAAGTATCTGAAGCGTGGCTTTGGGGGCGTCCTAATGTTTAAAATCAAAGGACCTGCCGAAACGGCTGATCATTTTATTAACAGTCTTTCCCTGGTAAGCCATCTGGCCAATGTTGGAGATGCCAAGACGCTTATTATCCATCCCAGTTCAACCACTCATGAGCAACTTTCTCCTGAAGAGCAAAAGGCATCGGGTGTGGAGCCCGGACTCCTGAGGATCTCTGCAGGAATTGAACACATCGACGACATCAAAGCCGATTTTTCTGCAGCTTTTGAAAAAGTAGGGAAATAGTCCTTACCTTTGTATGTTTTCAAAGTTCGGGGAAGTACACAAACGACTTCCGGCCGATTTTCATGTTGCTGGTTGTTTGTTTGTGGGCTGTTTCCCGGGTTTGAGAAATCCTTCACTTCCACAAAAACCTTTTTTTATGGCACGTCAGAAACTGAACATTGGATTATTTGGATTTGGGGTTGTCGGTCAGGGCCTTTACGAGGTTCTGGAAACCAGTCCTGCCCTCGATTCCAGAGTGAATAAGATTTGTGTAAAACGTCGGGTAAAGCGGTCATTGCCCGACGACATGTTCTGTTATGAACCCGATGATGTACTGGAAGATGAAAGCATCAATACCGTTGTTGAGCTGATCGACAACGCGGATGATGCTTATTCTATTGTCGAGAAGGCCCTTACCAAAGGCAAGAACGTGGTGTCGGCCAACAAAAAGATGATTGCCGAAAATATGGCCGAACTGGTGGCCCTGGCTGAAAAAAATAAAGTTTCCCTCTTGTATGAGGCTTCTGCATGTGGCAGCATCCCCATTATTCGCAGTCTTGAAGAATATTATGACAATGATCTGTTGCTTTCGGTGACAGGCATCCTGAACGGATCATCCAACTATATCCTTTCCAAGATCTTCGATAACCACGAGAGCTATTCTGATGCACTTCGCAAAGCTCAGGAACTGGGTTTTGCCGAATCGAATCCATCATTTGATGTGGATGGTTTTGATTCCCTCTATAAGCTGATCATTCTTACCATGCACAGTTTCGGCGTGGTGGTGCCGCCGGATGATGTGCTGAATTACGGCATTTCCAATATATCTGATTTTGACATCAACTATGCCCGGGAAAAAGGATACAAAATCAAACTGGTGGCCCAGGTTGAAAGGCTTCGCGATAAAAAGATCGCCCTTTTCGTGTTGCCACGGTTCGTGACCCGTGATAAATATATCTTCAATGTAGAGGATGAATTCAACGGCGTGGTGATCAAGGGTGTGGCCTACGATAAGCAGTTTATGTTCGGCAAAGGTGCGGGCGGACAACCTACCGGATCTGCCGTGCTTTCCGATATTACAGCCCTTGGGCACTATTATCGTTATGAGTATAAAAAAGCCAACTATTTCGAAGGATTCAACTATTTTAAAGAAGGGGCCATCGAGGTTTATCTCCGTTACAGCAATCCGGATGTGCTCGAACATTTCGATTTTAAGTCGGTTTCGGAGGAGTATCACGGGCCTGAGTATCATTACCGGATCGGGTTTATCCGGCTGGATAAACTCATAGCAATAAAAGAGAAATTGCGTTCGCTGGATGTTTTCCTCGCTGCCACCGGGAAGGCGTTGAATTATTAAGAAAGAGACGAGTAGATGTGATTAGCAACCATCTGTGTCTCTATTATTGGCGAAATTTTCGAAATAGCCCGAGAGGGGCGATCAGCAGTAGCATGGGGCAAAAAGGGTTATTGCATTTTTTCAAAGCTCTGAAAGAGCGAAAGAAACAAATTGGCCTGCTGAAATAGTTAATTAGCTGCAATTTTTCGGGGGAAGCCGGCTTTTTTCTTCTTTCGCCCTTTCAAGGCTTTGATATTTTGGGGTATGATTATTATGAGGTTGTCTGAAAAGTACCATTTTTCCTACCCCGCCGCAAATCCAATGGTCAGTACCGAAAGCCGGATGCCCGGAATTTTGTGCAATTCCTGACAAAGTGCTTCCAGAGTAGCGCCGGTGGTGACCACATCATCCAGAATCAGCACATGTTGATTTTGGAAAAGTTCCGGATGCAACACCTTAAAAATGCCTTCCACGTTTTCCCACCTTTCGTAACGACCACGGCGGGTTTGGCTTTCGGAATGTACTGTTCGTATGACAGACCCGTCCAAAACCGGTAAGCCCGTTGTCCTGCTGATGCCACCAGCCAGTATCGAGGCTTGATTGTATCCCCGGCTTTTTTCCTTTCGGGGGTGCAGAGGAACCGGTACAATCACATCCGGGGCACCAGCCCATTCAGTGTTGTTCACGATCTTTCCGGTGAGTTCTCCCAGATAGGCACCTGTTTCTTTGCTGCCTTTGTATTTGAGTTTGTGGATGAGGTTTTGCAAAAGCTCCCCCTTGCGATAGTAAAAAACGGATGTGGCAAATTCGAGGCGGGCCCGGCCCCAAAACATTTGTACAACGGGATTGCCGGCATCTCTTTCAAATCGGGTGCGCGGCAGATCGGCTTCACAGGACCGGCAGAGTACTTGCCCCGAAGAAGGAGATGTTTCCCCGCAACTTTTGCAGATCACGGGAAACAACAACGCTGAAAAGCCGGAAAGGAATTTATTGAAGGGGTTGGGCATGGTGATTTCTTTTAGGGTTAAAACGGTTAATGTCCGGGTGTTATTATTTTACCCGTGATCACAATGATGCGTTAAAGAAATTTCTTAACGATTTCAACAGATTCAGGGAATAGACAATCAGATTTTTTGTTTCGCCCAGGAGTTCCATGTAAATGATGTTGATCCTTGTTTTTCCTTTGCCTGTGCGTATCTGCCTGATATGGTCGAGTCGCAGGTTCTCAATAAGGGCGAAGATGTTTTTTTGTCTTTGCGAAAGCTCGGGGACCATGGTGAATTTTTTGTCCTTTTCCAGATGCACCATGAAGTTGAAAAAAGCCGTGATCTCTTCCTGTAAGCCGGTTAATCCCTCTTTTTGGTAATCGACAAGCCCCTTGTGCTGGTTTTTGACATGTTGATAAACAGGATGCGACATGGCAGAGAGGGTATTGCCAAGCTCTGTGAGATAATCCAGAGCCTGGATAAAGAACTGACCCGAATCCTGCGATTCTTCCGGCATTTGGGCCAGCGTTCTAAAGAATTCTGTTTTTGCACCTTTGATCTGCTCCCTGAGCTCTCCGGTTTTCCCGGTAACTTCGAGCAATTTATTTTCATCCTGGTCAATGAGGCCCTGCACCATGAGCATATAGATCTTTGATGATTCCAGCATTAGGCGGCGAATGGTTTCGCTGCCGGTGTTTC
>JBNJDH010000326.1:0-4086 GCA_051744695.1 Bacteroidota bacterium
TGGTGAAAGCAAAAACAAAAAGCCCCAACATCATCCTGGGAACAGGCAAATACTCCATAGGTGAATCATGCGGTAGACGGATTTTACCCATGAGGTAAAATCCAAGGGCACCGAATATAGCAATCCAAAAGGCAATGAAGACTTCACGCTCCAGGATGTTCAGCCCAAGAACCATATCGGTGATGCTTAAGAATTTGAAAGCAAAAGCCAACTCCAGAAAACCTAAAACGACCTTAACAGAATTGAGCCAGCCGCCCGACTTGGGAAGCGTATTAAGCCAACCCGGAAAGGCTGCAAAAAGGGCAAAGGGAAGAGCCAGCGCCAAAGAAAATCCAAGCATCCCTACAACAGGCGCTATCCCGCCTATGGATGCGGCCTGGACAATCAGTGTTCCCACGATGGGGCCGGTACAGGAAAAAGAAACCAGGGCAAGGGTAAAGGCCATAAAAAATGTTCCGATAAACCCACCTTTATCAGCCCCTTTATCGGCAGCACTCACCCATGAATTGGGCAAAACAATATCGAAAGCACCAAAAAAAGAAATGGCAAAGACGATCAATAGTGCAGCAAAAAACAGATTAAACCAGGGGTTGGTCGACAAGGCATTCAGAACATCAGCACCAAATATGGCAGTCACCATAGTCCCCAACACCACATAAATCACGACAATGGAAATGCCGTAGAAAATAGCATTCTTAAAACCAGCTACTTTCGTTTTACTCTGCTTGGTAAAAAAACTCACCGTCATGGGGATCATGGGAAAAACGCATGGGGTAAGCAATGCGGCAAACCCTGCCAGAAAAGACATGAAAAAGATCGCCCAGTTGCTTTCCTTGCTCTCTTCTCCGGAGTCACCAGAAGCTTCCGGTTCAACCTCTGTATCCACGCTTTCTTCACCCTTGTCTCCGGATGAAGCCTCCTGAGCCTGAGCTTCCGTCTCTTCTCCATCACCCATGTTCAACGTAAAATCCACCCGCTCGGGAGGCAAACATTGCTCATCATCACAAACCATAAATTCCACATACCCTTCAATGGCCGAGACATCTTCCCCGTTAAGTTCAACCGGGAGAATCAAACGGGCATCGTCCGAGAACCAGGAAAGCTCCATGTCAAAGTTGGGGTCGTGCTGCAAATCCGGTTCCGGTTCCTGGCGAACCGAGCCGCCGGCACTGTAGTCATCAGAATCTATCAAGTTCAATGACGTGGAGACAGGCCCTCCTTCAGGCAAATCAGCGCCGTAAAGATGCCAGCCTTCATCAATGGTTGCTTCGGCAATAACCTCCACTTGTGTATCGGAAATCTCATTAACCGAAAATTCCCATTCCACAGGCTCAAGAACCTGTCCATTCAAGGAAATTAAACCAGCCAAAAAGGCGAAAAGGAAAGAAAGCTTTAATATTTTCATAATACCCTAACAAAAAATGATGCTCAAATAAAAGACCTTGTCTAATCGTCTTGGTTTAACACAAAATCCCCTTCTAATGTTCGGCCAAGACACTTCATGCTCTCTAAATATGTGCATTTTTCAATGCGTGCAAAAATACAAAATTGTCCTGACCGGTATGCAGCGCTCAGGACAATTAATTCTGAAAAGGGGAAATGCAGCAAAACTGCTCCTTTATCAGGCTATTTCAGAGATATAAATTTGCTTGGGGACTATAACAAAAAACAGGCCAAATTTCGGATTATGGCATCCGATATACGATGGCATTGATATTCATACCGGCCCCGACGGAAGTAAAAACAAAATGATCATCCGAATGCAGGCGATGGTTTTCCAGCAATTTACCCAGCACCATATCAAATAACACGGGAACGGTTGCCACAGAATTGTTGCCAAGATGAGAAATGGTAAGTGGCATAACATGCTCAGGGACAGTGCGTATTCCGTAAAGCTTAAACAACCGTGCCAGAATGGCATGATCCATTTTTGCATTTGCCTGATGAATCAGAACCTTTTTTATATCGGAAATATCCACATCTGCATCCTCCAGACACTTTTTGACAGTTTGGGGAACCCGATGCAAGGCATATTCATAAACCTTTCGGCCATTCATTTTCAGATACAGTTCATTCTGATCCATTTCGGGGTTATATGATGGGCCCATCCGGAGTAGCCAGGCATGCTCGCGGGTATCGGTACGGGCAATATGAGAAATAATCCCAACCGGATGATCGCTTTCACGGGCCTCAACAACGGCGGACCCAGCCCCATCGGAATAAATCATGCTGTCCACATCATGGGGATCGGACACACGCGAGAGGGTCTCGGCCCCGATGACCAGAATCTTTTTGGCCTGACCCGACTTAATATAAAGATCAGCCTGAATTAAGGCCTGTATCCAGCCAGGACAACCATATAACACATCATAAGCAACACAAAACGGGTTTTCGATTTCCAGTTTGTACTTCACCTTAGAGGCCAGCGAAGGTAGAATATCGGTTCGTTTGGTTTCCTTACCTACATCGCCGAAATTGTGTGCCACAATGAGATAATCAAGAGATTCGGGATCAATGCCACTGTTCTCCAAAGCTTTTTGAGCAGAAAACACGGCAATATCGGATGTTACGTACTGATCATCAACATGTCGCCGTTCTTCAATTTCAGTGATCTCCTGGAATTTATCAATGATCTCCCGGTTTGATTTGGTCATCCTTTTTCCATCGGGGGAAAAAAATTCATTTCCAAGGAAATCATCATTTTTTACAACCTTTGGGGGAATATAGGACCCCGTCCCGGTAATTACAGCATAAGTCTGGTTTGTCATAACACGATCATGATGGCATTAAAAATATTTTGCAAAGAAAAGAAATTTACAAATAAGGTGTATAAAAACATTGAACAACTCGTCCCACCATATGTCCATTCACCACATTCACCCCCTAGAGAGGGGGATGTAGAAATAGAATTAAAATATAAACAAGAAATAGGGAAAAGGAGTTCACATCTTAGAACGAAAACGTTTTTTGAGAAAATTCTTCAACCAGCCAAGGTAAAAAGAAGAAAAAAAATAAATTTGCACCACAGAACGGATCCAAAATCCGCCCGGATGGTGGAATTGGTAGACACGCTGGACTTAAAATCCAGTGGCCATTGCGGCTGTGCGGGCCTGCCTGGCGGCTTATACACAAGAACCTTCGTGTTTTTTAAAATCCAATTCTATATATAGCTATATTCATTTTCATCAAACGGCAGACAGGCCTGTCTGGCGGCTTATTTATAAAAAAATTCCTGCTTTTCAAAGTCCAAATCTATAAATAGCTATATTCAGTTTCATAAAACGGCAGACAGGTTCAAGTCCCGCATAGCCACACTTTTTAGAACTTCACTATTCAAATCTTTTTATGATGTATAAGGTTTATGCACTAAAAAGTATCCACAAAAAGTATATTTATGTCGGGCTTACCAGCAATATAGAAAAACGATTGCAACGTCATAACGCAGGACTAGAAAAAACAACCAAACATTACGCACCTTTCCGGATAATCTACACAAAAGATTGTCAAAACAGAGAAGATGCCAGAGAGTTTGAGAAAAAACTCAAAACCACAAAGGGAAAACGTTTTTTGAGAAAATTTTCCAACCAGCCAAGGTAAAAAGAAGAAAAAAACTAAATTTGCACCGCAGAATGGATCCAAAATCCGCCCGGATGGTGGAATTGGTAGACACGCTGGACTTAAAATCCAGTGGCCATTGCGGCTGTGCGGGTTCAAGTCCCGCTCCGGGTACAAAGAGCTCCGCTATCCTTAGCGGGGCTCTTTGTGTTTAATCCATAAAGATTTTCAAGTAACCAGCTGTACTTAAAATCCAGTGGCCATTGCGGCTGTGCGGGCCTGCCTGGCAGCTTATACACAAGAACCTTCGTGTTTTTTTAAATCCAATTCTATATATAGCTATATTCATTTTCATCAAACGGCAGACAGGTTCAAGTCCCGCTCCGGGTACAAAGAGCTCCGCTATCCTTAGCGGGGCTCTTTGTGTTTAACACCTTCACATATGTCCATTACTCCATATTTCCTAAAGTTGCGCTTCTTTCATCGGCAAAATGTGATCCTTCATCACAAATTCAACCATTATCATCAAAA
>JBNJDH010000327.1:0-4083 GCA_051744695.1 Bacteroidota bacterium
TAACGTTCCATAAATTTGACCTTCATGCAAAACTTAAATAAGAGGATCTTCTAATGACCAGAGAAAAACACGAAAAAGCTGCACTGAAAGCAGCGAGTTGTCAATCAATTATGAAGATGCTCTAGAATTTTAGCCAGCAACAGTTTTTTGTTAATTGGTTTGCTTATGAAATCGGAACATCCACATGCTAATGCCTTCTTTTTGTCAGCCTCGGTAACGTAAGCGGATTGTGCAATGATGTCAATATCAGGTCTAAATTCTTTTATGCGCATGGTTGCGTCGTAACCATCCATCTTGGGCATCTTTAAATCCATCAATACCAAATCAATATGTGGATTCGATTTGCATAGCTCAACGGCTTGGAGGCCATCCCCTGCTTTGATAATGTTAACTTCAACATCCGATAACATCTCTTCCAACAGGGTAATGTTTAAGGTGTCATCTTCGGCAATCAAGAGCGTTTTAGCAGTGGTAAATGCAAAATCTTCCTCCCCAGCGAAGAAAAGAGGGTGTGTTTTTCCTGAATTTGCCTTTTTGTAGGGAATGGTAAAGTAGAATATAGCTCCTTTGTCCAACTCGGAAATTACCCATATGTTCCCTCCAAGCATTTCAACATAGGCTTTTGATATAGAAAGGCCCAATCCTGAACCGCCAAAATTTCGCGTATCGGTAGTTTCAATCTGACGAAATCGATTGAAGATTATTTCTTGCATATTTTGCGGAATGCCCATTCCCGTATCTTCAACATAAAACTCCAATTGGCTATTTTTCCTCTTATAGCCGAAATTAACAGTTCCCTGTTGGGTAAATTTAAGAGCGTTATTTAAAAGATTGGTGAGTATTTGCGTAAGTTTGGTTTCATCGCTAATAATGGTTGCTTCCTCATCGGGCAAGCTGGTTTTTAAACTGAGGGTAACATTCTTTTCTTTGGCTTTTGGGGCAAATTGATCCGTTAATAAGTTTGCCAATGCATTCAGGTTAATCTCATTCTCCTGAATTTTCACCTGCCCGGCTTCAATGGAGGCAATGCTAATGATATCATCAATAATGGCAAGCAACTGGTCGCTGCTTTGTACAATAATATCGGTAAAATATTGACGTTTTTCGGAGCTCAATTCCGGGTCGTTAATAAAGCCTGAAAAACCCACAATCGCATTCATGGGTGTTCGGATTTCGTGCGAAAGATTATTCAAAAATGCAGTTTTTAGCCGATCGCTCTCTTCGGCTTTTTCCTTGGCAGCAATCAATTCATTCTCCAATTGCTTTCGTGCTGAAATATCGCGACAACTGCCGTAAATCCAACCATTGGGAAGCAGAACGGCATTCAGGTCTGTGTCTACATAGCTTCCGTCTTTCTTCATAAGTTCTATTTCGGAGTAGGAACTTCCTGTCATAGGCAGTTCCTGAAAGATTTGAAAATACTCCTTTATTCTATTCTTGGGAGCTAGATCGGCAATTGTTAACGTAAGCAGTTCTTGTTTTGAATAACCCAATAAATCGACAGCCTGTTTATTCACGTATATGTATTTGCCATCTTTATCTGTAATAAAAATGGCATCAGCGGAATTCTCGGTTATGGTCCTGAATTCGGCTTCGCTCTCTTTGAGTTTTATTTCGGATTTTTTTCGCTCGGTGATATCTTCAGCCATTCCTAATATTTCCATTCGGGTGCCGCTAACATCACTCAGCAAAGAGACGCTTAAATTAACCCATACAATGGTTCCGTTTTTGTGCACAAATCTTTTCTCCAAGGTATAGGAACTAATTTTCCCCTTGACTAAATCAGTAAATTTTTTTGTATCCTCATTCATATCACCGGGATGGGTAAAATCGGTAAACATCATTCCGGCTATCGCATCTGAACTATATCCGACCATTTCAGCCAATTTTACATTGGAAATGAGAATCTTGCCATGGCTATCAATTAATGCGATGGCAAACGGGGCCTGGTCAAATATCGCTCGAAACCGTTTTTCGCTATCTTTAATCTTCTGTTCAATTTGCTTACGTTCGGTAATATCACTTGAAATTCCAATGATACCAGTTACTCTCCCATCCGGGTCAAGTATGGGTGTATCGGTTACGAATGCAGGAAAACTCGTTCCATCTTTTCTTTTTACCTGAAATTCTCCGGCCCAGGTTTTTCCTGCGCTTAATTTTTTCATGATTTCACTAGCCTGCTCATTGGATTGCTGGGCAGGGGTTAAATCCATGATACTTTCTCCAATGGCTTCAGAAGACGACCACCCGTATATTTTCTGGGCAGCATGATTCCAATAAATCACATTGCCCAGCATGTCGGTAGCAATAACAGCCTGGCCCACGTTATTAATCAGGTTAGCCTGAAATTTCAGCTCTTTTTTTGTGTGTGTGCGTTCAGTAATGTCCCTGATGTTGCATTGGATTACCTTACGATTATTACACCAATACACATTGCTTACGAACTCAACATGAATTTCGCGACCATCGGAAGTGGCAAGCGGTAAATCATCATAGCGAACATATTTTTCTTGTTGCAATTCCAGGAATTTCTCTTTGTTTTCGTAAAGATCCTGAAAAGTGCCTATTTCCCAGACTGATTTTTCAGTAAATTGTTTTTTTGAATAGCCCAGCAGGTCAATTAAAAACGGATTCACGTCAACAATTCTCCCGGTACCGGCATCAAGAATCAGAATCCCATCCTTAGCCGACTCAAAGAGGCGACGATAGCGTTTTTCAGAAAGGCTCAATGCATCCTCTGTGCGTTTGCGACTGGTTATATCCTGTGAAATGGTGGCTATGACATTTTTCCCTTCCTCATCAAGAATACTTGAGGAGTTCCATAATACAGTCTTTATCTGATTGTCTCTTGTTAAGATATCCAATTCAACTACTTCTTGTTTACCGCTAAGATGATTTTTTAGCAATTTAAGTGTTGAGGCAATTTTTCTCTTTGGGAAAAGAAGATCGATTTTTTTATCAATTACTTCTTCAGCGTTATAACCGCTCAACAGTTCAAATTGGCGATTGAAACGCTTTATGAGCATGGAATTATCCCATATAATAATGGGCGCATGCATGTGATTCAGGAGAATGTTTAAAAAATCGCTGGTTGCACGGTGTGTTTCTTTTAACGAATTTTCCTTGCCTTTTCGTTCCGTAATGTCTTCAATGGCTAAAAGAATCACCTTCTCTTCTCCAAATGCCCTTTTTACCTGCCGTGCATTTAGAAGCATCACTCGTTTACCAATGGTAGAGAAGTTGTGTTCCACTTCGTAATTATCGAAGGAATTCTGTTCAGGAAGGATCTTTTCCAGCAATTCTCTCAGTTGTGGAATATCCCATTGGTGATTTCCCAATTCATAAATATGCTTCCCTATTGTCTCTTCGGCAGAAACTTTAAAAAATTTATAGAAGGAACGACTGGCGTTTAGTACCCTCAGTTTTTCATCAATTGCAAGCAAGGGTTCCCGTACCGTGTCGATTACATTCTCGGTGAATTTACTTAATTCATCTGCGGATTTTCTTATCTCGGCAAGCTCTTTTCTGGTTTTTTCGAGAGCTGCTTCCGTCTTTTTTCTTGCTGTAATATCACGTATCTGACATTGAATAACCTTCTTATTTTTTACTAAATAAACATTACTAACGAACTCAACGTTGATTTCATGCCCATCAGAGGCTACTAAAGGCAAAGCATCATAGCGAACATACTCTTTTTGTTGCAATTCCAGAAATTTATCCTTGTTCTCGTAAATATCCTGAAAGGCTCCTATTTCCCAAATTGACTTTTCAAGTAATTCTTCTTTTGTATAGCCAAGTAACTCCATTAAAAACGGATTGACATCAACAATCTTCCCGGTTTCGGCATCGAGAATCAGGATCCCATCTTTTGTGGATTCAAACAAGGAACGATAGCTGAGCTCTGAAGCATATAGTTCTTCTAATAAGATGCTGTCTTTCTTTTGATCCTTTTTCTCCTTGGGCTCTTCAAATTTAAACTTTGTCATAGTGGTATGATGTTGATGCAACCCTATTTCCTACATCCTTTTATCAGAAGTTCTATGCAGGTGACTCCTGAAGGAACGTTGCCAAGTGCTTTTCCTT
>JBNJDH010000328.1:0-4065 GCA_051744695.1 Bacteroidota bacterium
GCGATAACTTTCGGTGAAGATTCTTTTTGGCAAGCGGTATACAAAACCATAGCCCAAAGAAAACCAAAAAGGAGAAAAATGACACGTTTCATAATTCCGGAAATATTCTATTGTTTAAAACGACCTTTCAGATCAACCTCCACCATATCAAACGGCCGGGCGATGCTGTTGAGCAAAACAGCCATCTGCGCACGGGTCACTGCAGCTTCAGGATCGGGCTCCCCAAAACCGTGCAAGCGCCACAATTCTTCCAACAACTCTTCGGCCTCTTCATCTCCGTTGCCGTTATCAAAATGAGTGGCAAGATCTAACGCCACATCAACACCTTCCTGCAAAGATACAATCTCTTCGTCAAATGTAACGGAAAAGTCTCCCGGCAGATCAGTTAATCCCTCTTCCAGGGCCGAAGACACCATAACCGAATCGGGATGAAAAAGGGTATGATTCTCCCATCCCACATTTTTCCCTTCACCTTTGATCAGGCCGGTAGCCCCGGTTTTCTGAACATCCACCCAGTAGCTGTCGTCGGGCGACACATCACTGTAAGGACGAATATATGCTCCGGCATCCAACAGTTGGTTCTGAACATCTCTCACCGGAACTTCTGCAGGCGTCACGCCCTTTTCTGTGGCCAGGGCAGCCAGGGAACCAGCGGCCTGCCCGTTCAAGATGCAAACGGGCTGCAACCGGGTGGTCCCGTTCACGATATTGGTGACCGATATGGATTTCTCAGCAACGATCAGATCCTCTTGCTCCTCTGGTATCAGAGTTCCCAGGGGAAGGGAATAGGAAGGCACCGGATAAAAGTGAAGGTCGGGCACTTTTGATTGATCAGGATAAGCAGCGTGGTGATGATCGATGGGATAATCCCCGACAGCAATGCCTGTCCGGTACAAGGCCGTCTCCTGCTCAAAAGGTCGGGCCAAGTCATTCACGGTAAAACGGACCTTTCCGTGTATCCTTCTGGATTCCCGGTGGTAGGGGATCAAAGGAAATCCATCCTCGGTGGGAAATTCCCCTTTGGCAAGCCCCAGGTTTTCAAACCCAAGCTCAGTTTGCATATAATAAACATAACACCGTGTAAACCATTTCGCTTTTTCATAAGCTTCTTCCCGTTCTTGAGGTGACATTTCAATGACATTCAGATAGTAGTCATTCCCAAAAATGGGCCAGTTGATCATATATTTATCGTTGGGCAGTTTCCCGTATTCAATCATTTCATCGCATGGCCACAACTTCCGGTCTATGGTATCGGAATCACAAATCCCTTCGCAGGTGCAATAAAACGGTTCGGGATCATAATTTTCAGGGCGTGGAATGGTCATGTCGGCATCTTCGCCGTAATCCTCAAGAATGGCGACATAAGTCATGTCCTGGACAATATCGTTGGCTTCTTCCGGTGCGATTTCCTCGCCGGTGTCGTGGCGCGAATCCATGCCCACATCATACGGCACGCCCACTTTTTTGGCAACATCGCCCAGTTCAGTGCCATCGATTAATACTGAAGCATCAATGGTGAAAGCGCCCCTTTCTTCGCTGACAAAAGAAACATGCCAGCCATCATCTGTCTGTTCAATATTTTGAACATCGGCCTCAAACCTCACTTCCAGGTTTTCCTGTTCAAAAGCCATTTGCCGGATGATGTCGGCCCCGATGATGGGTTCAAAAAGCACATGACTGACCCAGCCGGTATTCACGGAATCGGGCCCCCCGTAATGATCAAACAATTTTTGACGGAACTCGTTCCACAGCCCTGAATGCAGGTTATGGTTTCCATCTATGGCGCTGACCCCGGCGGAAGTCAACATGCCTCCCAGCCAGGGTCCATCCTCGGCAATAATGGTGGAAGCACCCTGACGGGCCGACTGAAGGCCGGCCATACTGCCACTGGCCCCTCCGCCAATAATCAAAACATCGACACTCCTGTCACCCGAAGCAGGACCACGGGAGCAGGAAAAAAGCAATAAAGTAAAAAGCAACGAGAACGTTATAATTGGTTTCATGATCATCCATTTAGTATTTGCCAAAATTCTTTGAACCATCTCATCCGGGGACCAGGAGCCATCGGATAAGTAAAGCTCATGAGTTCACTTTAACGATTCTGGATCTGCTCCAGTGTTTGCCAGCATTGATACAACCCGCGGGGCACGTGAAAGCAGCCCTTCCATTTTCCGCCTTTCAGGTTAAGTAAAACCTCACCTCTCCGGTTGAAATAACCGAACCATTCGCCATATTCGGGGTCAGGGAAATGCGACCAGGTGTATTCATGAATGGTTCCAAACCATTTCAGTGTTTCTTCTGAACCGGTCAGCCTGTAACTTTTCAAAAGAGAAATAAGGGTCTCCATGTGGACCCACCAGAGCTTCTGGTCCCACTCAAGTTGTTGAGGTGGCCGGCCTTTGGCATCCATGAAGTAGAAGATGCCCCCGTATTTTTTGTCCCATGCATGCTTAATCGTGTCCAGGGTGATGTCCCTGGCTTTTTCGATGATAGCGGGTTTGTTTAAGCGTTCAGCCAGATCCATAATGAACCACATGGCTTCTATGGCGTGACCCGGGTTGAGCAATCGGCCGTCAAAGGTATCCGAAAAAGAGCCGTCGGCATTGACATTCTCCACGATAAGCCCGTGGTCCTTGCGGTAAAACAGATTCATCACATCATCGATGAGTTTTTCTGCCGATTCTTCTACGTATTCTTTTCCAAGAATGTGCTCCATTTCCAGGTTGAGGTTGCACATAATCATGGGCAGGGCAAAATTCTTCAGATTTCGGGTGCCCGGCACAGCCTTATTGAATCTCCCTTTGGGATTGCCCTGTCGCTCCAGAATCTTATCGTAAGTTTTCCGGGCAATGGCAGTGTACTCGTCATCGCCGGTGGCCAGTCCCAATTGGGCAAAGGCCATGGCAGCAAAGGTAAAAGAGAAGATGTTGTAGGGCTGAATCAGCGGTCGTCCCTCACGGGTAAGGCTAAAATACCACTCGTAGGCGCCGTTGTGCCCGAACCGTTTCAGGAACTCGCCGCCCTGACGGGCCATATCGAGCCACTCGGGTCTTTTTTCCACGTGGTTGTAGAGCATGGCAAAGAGCCACACCTCACGGGCCTGCATCCAGACGAACTTGTCGGTGTCGTAAACATTGCCTTCACGGTCGAGACAGGAGAAGTAACCGCCCCGTTGTGTGTCCTGCGAATGTTTCAGCCAGAAAGGTACGACGCTTTCGAAAAGTTCCTTTTTATATTGAGATGCCAGACTTTTGAAATCCATTTTTTCCGGTTTTTCGATATTCATACTCGAGATATTCCATATACCTGTTAAAAAGATGCCCCGCCTGAAGATAGGCCGACTGAGGACTCATAAAGTGAGAAAACTCGAAAGTAATGGCATTCTCAATACCAGCCTTTGCTGCCATTTCCAGTTTAAGCCTCAGTTTTTCCCATTTGATGGGCATAAACTTAATAGGCATATCGCGGTCGAACGATTCGGAATTGGTCCAGCATTCAAGACCAAATTTATCGGCAAGTGACTTATTGATCTGGAGAAATCCTGTGAGATCATCGTAGTCGACATGGCCATCCTGAAAAGCAACCACATCCACAGCGTCTTTGATGCCGTCGAAAATTTCGCTCCAATCGGCTTCATGCTGTTTAAGAGAAATGCCATTCTCTTTGGAGGTATCAGCGATATACTGACTGACATTTTTAATGCCGTCAATATAAGGAGATATCAGGGTCGGTAATCCTTCCGATACATCTTTGCAGTGACGGGCCAGTTCGGCATAAAGATCAATGATCTTTCCCGTTTTTCGACTGATCTCCTGGGAAATATACCAACCTTTGAAAGCCGGGCGGTCTCCATACCGTGACCAAACCTCATCAATCACTTTTTTATTGATATCCACTTCTGCCTGATATTTGCCTTCTGTCCAATACTGACCCGAATCGTAAAGGCCAAAATAAAAAGACATCCCATGTTTATGGGCCAATTCAAGAAACAGGTTCACCAAATCGATGGGTGGGATGTAAGCGCCTTCTTCCCGGGTGAGGACCTCAGAAGGGAAGGTCTGCCAG
>JBNJDH010000329.1:0-4065 GCA_051744695.1 Bacteroidota bacterium
TGTTTTTGTGAAAATTCACCCATTCCAGGACGGAAATGGAAGAACTGCAAGATTATTAGAAAAATGGTTTCTTATTGAAAAAATTGGGCAAAAAGCAACCGCAATACAGCTAGAAAAAAATTATTACAAGAAGATTAAAGAGTATTATTTTAATATCAGAAAAATAGGCTTGGAATATGAAGAACTTGATTATGAAAAAAGCCTTGATTTTCTTTTAATGACAGCATTTGGAATAGAAACAGAATAGAAAGAACATACCCACAATCGAGTAGGCGGCTGACGAACTAAAAGTCCGCCAGTGCACCTCTCACATTCACCCCGTGAAATTAACCTATTTCACAGGTTGAACCGTACGTACGAATCTTCCCGGTAAAGATCCCCAATTTTATCGGGATACGGTTATTAGGGGAGTAAGCTACCCGGTCCGCCCATAGTTAGAAAACCCTCACATAAACAAGAAAATAAATCACACATGAATCAGCCAAAAAGCAATCAATATGATACGCGCCATTTTTCAAGCATTAACCATTGCAGGGGGCATGATTCTCCTCTCTGGTTGTACCCCTGAGGATACTTCTGATTCTTCAGGCTCTTTCAATACCTTAAAAGAAGCGTTTGTAGATCCCCCTGTGGAATACAGCACAGCCCCATTCTGGGTGTGGAATGACGAGGTTACCAGAGAGAAAATCGACAATCAGTTGCAACATTTCAAAGAGGAAAACATTGACCAGGTGATCATCCATCCTCGTCCCGGGTTAATCACTGAATACCTTTCGGATGAATGGAATGCGTTGTGCGACTATGCCGTAGAGCAGGCTAAGCAAATGGATATGAAGGTATGGCTCTATGATGAAAACTCTTATCCCAGCGGATTTGCAGGCGGCCATGTGCCTGCAGAAATGCCGGAATCCTATAACCAGGGGGGATCACTGGGTCTTGAGAAGGTAGGTGAATTAAAAGAGGCCCATCTTGAAAACGCACGAATCATCCTTGAAAAACAGGACAATGAATATGTGGATGTGACCGGTGATGCGGAAGCAGGAAACAGGGGTGAATACTGTCTGTTCCGGATAAATTCGTTCCCGGAAAATGGTTGGTATGGTGGATTTTCTTATGTGGATCTGATTCATGCCGGTGTGACGGAGAAATTCATTGAAGTGACCATGGATGGCTATGAACAAACAATTGGAGATGAATTCGGCGGGAAAGTTTCCGGTATATTTACGGATGAACCCAACATCGCCCCGCGCGGGGGAAGTCAGGCTGTAAAATGGACCCCTACCCTGTTCGAGGATTTCGAGAATCGGTGGGGCTATAAACTTCAGCCGCATCTGATATCTCTTTTCGAGGAAGAAGGAGATTGGCGCAGAGTCCGGCACAATTATTACGGATTATTGCTTGAGTTGTTTATAGAACGATGGGCGAAACCATGGTACAACTACACTGAGAAAAACAATCTGAAGTGGACCGGTCATTACTGGGAACACGGATGGCCTTCTCCCCATCACGGGGGCGATAACATGGCTATGTATGCCTGGCACCAGCTACCCGGAATCGACATGCTGTTCAATACACAGGAAGAAAGACCGGACCAGTTTGGAAATGTTCGCGCTGTTAAAGAATTGGCCAGTGTAGCCAACCAGATGGACAAAAAAAGAACATTGTCCGAAACCTATGGAGGTTCCGGATGGAATCTTTCATTTGAGGATATGAAGCGTTTAGGAGATTGGGAATATACACTCGGCGTCAACCTGATGAACCAACACCTTTCCTATATGACCCTAAAAGGAAGAAGAAAAGGTGATTACCCTCCATCATTTTCTTATCATGCCCCGTACTGGGAACATTACGGAGAATTGGCTCAGTATTACAAGCGGCTTTCGTATGCCCTTTCCATGGGCGAACAAGTGAACAAAACACTTGTGCTGGAGCCGACTTCCACGGCATGGATGTATTATTCCCCGGTTGAACCGGCGTCCGGGTTCAGTAAATTGGGAGAAGAATTTGAAAGCATGCTGGATGAGATGGAAAAATTTCAACTGGAATATGACCTGGGGGCTGAGAACATCATCAAGCACCATGGAGAAATAGATGATTCCAGCTTCGTGATCGGTCAGCGGGCTTATGATCTGGTGGTATTGCCCAAAAACCTGAAAAATCTGGATCAGCCCACATTCGAACTTTTGGAACAATACATCTCCAATGGCGGCAAGGTATTGTCTTTGGCTGAAGAGCTTCAATACATCAATGGCCGGAAAACGGATGCTTTACAGGATCTCATCACCCGGCATGAGGAAAACTGGAAACAGGCAAAAGCAATCTCGGATCCTGAAGCCCTGAATCTTCTGAAGAGACAGGATTTTTCAGTGCACAACCCACAGGACATACAGGGTAAGGTATTTCATCAGCGCCGCCAGGTGAAAGACGGGCAAATTATATTCTGGAGCAACTTCAATAAAAAGAAAAAGGCTTCTGTATCATTTGAGACAAAAGGGCAGGCCGTAACAAGGATGAATGCTTTGAGCGGAAACTTCAGGCCTTATGCTTATGAAAAAGCGGGAGAAGACCACGTAAAGGTGCAGTTTGATCTGGAACCTGCCGGAAGCTTGCTGCTTTTTATTCATGAGGATGAAGCAGATGCGGTCAATGGAAATCCACAAAAAATCGTGGAAGAAGAAGCGATTAAGACATCCGCTACCGATATAGAAAGAACCTCCCCCAATACGATGACGCTGGATTTTGTTGACCTCAAAGTTCAGGGAAAACAGTTTGATGAGCTATATTATACAGCCGCTGCAGATTCCGCTTATAAGTTGAACGGTCTTGAACCGTACGGAAGAGCAGGTTACAATCCCTGGGCTGCAGCAGTACAATACAAAACCAACGTGCTGGATATGGGAGAGAAATTTGGGGCGCACTCAGGTTTCACGGCCACCTATGCTTTTGAAATTGCCGATGGATTTGTCCCGGATGCTTTAAGTGCAGTTATCGAAAGCCCGGAACTTTACACAGTCACATTAAACGGCGATGAAATCCAACCCGAACAGGGTGAATGGTGGCTCGATCGTTCCTTTGGAGTATTTGACATTGGGGATTTTATTCAAAAAGGGGAAAACACGTTAACTTTGGAAATAGAACCCATGCATATTCACGCCGAGATTGAACCGGTCTATTTGACAGGCGATTTTGGCGCAACTCCCGAAAAAGAGGGATTTAAAATGGCATCACCTAAAGCGCTTAAAATCGGCCCATGGAAGGAACAGCAAGCGCCCTTCTACAGTCATTCGGTGGCTTATTCCAAAACCTTTGAAACTAATGGAGAGCAACATTATAAAGTAAAACTGAATGAATGGAACGGAACGGTTGCCCGGGTTAAAATAAATGAAGAGAGGGCCGGCATCATAGGCTGGAAACCTTATGAACTGGATATTACCGAGTGGATTGAGCAGGGCGAAAACGAAGTAACCATAGAGGTCGTAGGTTCTCTCAAGAATTTGTTAGGCCCGCACCACGGAGATGTTGCAGAAGGTCTCGTAAGCCCCTGGCATTATTATTCTGTTTCCGAAAATCAACCCCCCGGCAACCAATATGATCTGGATGATTATGGATTGTTTGAAGATTTTGAGGTGGTGGGGTATCAACAAATCACGGATTAATATATTTTGTTGTCATAAAAAAACGTCTCTATTTATGGGCTACTGAATAAGTCAGCAGACCAATTTTTGATTTCTTTATTAATTTTCTTTTTGGCATTGCCCCAAAAAGAAACAAAAAGGTCTAGTCCGTTTAAACCTATCAGCCGGCCTGCCGTTTTAAATAAATAAAACCATTTATTTTATTGTTTTTACATTCAAATATCAGAATGATTCGTTTTCATAAACCGTCAGGCAGGCCCGCGAAAGTCAAAATTTCCGGCCATTGCGCAAGGCCGTGAAACGAGCATACAGCTATGATTTCTCAAACCAGCATAAAGGCTTTCTACTTGGAACATTTGCGAGTTCAATACGACCTTAAAAAGTAAATTTTAACCGTATTAAAGTCCCCCATTTTGACTTTCCTCTATCC
>JBNJDH010000330.1:0-4063 GCA_051744695.1 Bacteroidota bacterium
GAGTATGAAGGCACAGCACGGCAGAGCGGCCTACTATCAGGAGAAGTCAATTGGGGTTACAGATGCCGGGGCCACAGTGGGGGCGCTTATACTGGAGGGATTTTATCATTGGGTGAGGGAGTAATGCAGATTGTTAAAATTAGATAGTAATGAAATATATTAAATACATCTTAAGTTTACTCTCCCTGCTTATTATTTGTCTGCAGGATGCGATTCCATCTGAATCCTTCGGATACCAATCCCGGAACCAAAAGAGCTCCCCTGGCATAACCCGAAAGAGATATGGGTGACATCAACAGGCGATTGGCTATGGCTTATGGATTATTTTTTTAATTAGTCTGTAAAATAACGGTGATGTCTTGTCTGCCGACAGACAGGAGGCAAATAGGTTGATTTTAATTGAGTAGCTTTTATACATATACCGGGTTAATCCCGGATTAAAAAATTAATTTGAATAATTAGATAACATTATAAAATATGAAAAAATTAAAGTCAAAACAAACAATATTCTTTCTATTGCTGCTTATTCCTGCACTTTGCCTGGGACAGGCTGTAAAAAAATACGAAAAGTTAAATGACAGGATAGTTGTAACGCTCGATAAAGGGGAAATTCATGTAATACCATTAACTGAAAATACGGTAAGGATTCAATATGGTCTAGAAGTAAAAACCCAATTGCCGGAATTAGTTTTTGTAGAGAAAGCAGATATTCCTGATTTCAGGATTACAGAATCTGATAAATCTTTGGAAATATCCACCTCGCAACTAACAGTTATGGTTGATAAACAGAGTGGAGCCTTATCCTACCGTAACGATGAAGGAAAGGAATTTTTAAGTGAAATACCGGAAAGCCGTGTTTTTAAAGAAAGTACAATTCAGGGGGAACCTTGTTATATTGCCGAACAAAGTTTTCACTCAGCACCGGATGAATACCTGTTCGGAGCCGGTCAGTTTCAGGATGGTTATCTGAATATTAAAGGATTGCCGAGAAGATTAACACAGGTAAATTCACAAATTTCGGTACCATTTATCATGTCAAGCAAGGGTTATGGCTTACTCTGGCACAATTACGGTCTCACCGATTTTAATCCTGCAGATAACGTCCTTGAATTGAAACCTGCAGAATCAAGTGCCGAAGTAACAACGGTTCTTGTGACTACTACCGAGGGCACAAAAACAGAAACCCGCCGGGAAGGTATTTTTAATGGAGTATTGGAAATTAAAGAAAAAGGGCAGTATGCTGTTATGCTTGATATCGGCCGGGAGATGGCCAGAAGATGGCAATTATCCATAGATGGCAAAGATGTTATTAACCTTAAAAACTATTGGCTTCCACCCACAACCAGTACACTGGTTCAATTGGAGGCCGGCAAGCATGAAGTTCAGGTTATTGGAGAGAAAGATGACACGGCTACTGTATATTACCGGAAAGTAGAAGATGAAACCACCTTTAGATCTCCTGTTTCAGACATCCTTGATTATGTTGTTTTTGCGGGAAATGCAGATGAAGTGATATCAAGCTATCGCAACCTCTCCGGGCAGGCGCCACTAATGCCTCTTTGGTCATTGGGATATATTCATTGCCGTGAGCGCTTCAAAACCCAGGATGAATTACTTGAAAATGCCCGGGAGTTCAGAAAGCGAAATTTGCCTTTGGATTTAATTGTGCAGGACTGGCAATACTGGGGAAAATACGGATGGAACACCATGAGGTTTGATGAAGACATTTATCCGGATCCTGCAAAAATGATAAACCAGCTTCACAGCATGAATATGCGTTTAATGATATCTGTTTGGTCAAAGATTGACAAGGAATCAGAACTGGGTCAAAACTTTAAGGAAAGGGGTTTTTATATTCCAAATACTGATTGGATAGATTTTTTTAACCCGGATGCAGCCCAATTCTATTGGACCAATTTTAGCAACAAGCTCTTAAAGCCCTATCAAATTGATGCCTGGTGGCAAGATGCAACAGAACCTGAAAACGATGACCTGGTTGGCAGGAAAATAAACCGGGGCACAATGCCCGGAGAACGGCTCAGGAATGTTTATCCTTTGTATGTTACAAAAACAATTTATGAAGGCTTGCGCAAGGACGATCCGGATAGAAGGATATTCATACTTACCCGGAGCGGATTTTCCGGTCAGCAACGCTATGCTGCGGCTGTCTGGACGGGTGATGTTGGAAACGACTGGGAAACATTGCGCCGGCAGGTGACTGCAGGCCTGAACTATTCCATAACAGGGATGCCCTGGTGGACGTTTGATGCAGGTGGATTTTTCCGTCCGGGTGAAGGACAATATACCGACCCTGCATTTCATGAGCGTTTTATAAGATGGTTCCAGTTTGCCACCTTTTCCCCTTTACAGCGGGTTCACGGATATCAGACCGATACAGAGTTTTGGAGATTCGGTGAAAAAGTGGAAACAGAGGCCTTAAGGTACTTAAACCTCCGCTATCGTTTGCTGCCTTACATCTATTCACAGGCAGCAGATATTACATTTAATAATGGAACCCTTATGCGCCCATTGGTAATGGATTTTGCCAGAGACCCAAAAGCGCTTGAACAGAATTATGAGTATATGTTTGGCCCTTCCTTCCTGGTAGCCCCGGTTTTGGAACAAGCAACCAAACAATGGGACGTTTATTTGCCAGAAAACCAATCGGGATGGATTAACTTCTGGACGGGAGAACACTTTGATGGGGGACAAACCATTAAAACGGAAGCTTCTCTGCCAACTATTCCCCTGTTTGTAAAATCAGGTTCAATTATTCCAATGGGCAAATTTATGCAGTACTCCAATGAAAAAGAGGCAGACACGCTTGAAATTCGGGTATATGCAGGAGAAAATGCAAAATTTCAATTGTATGAGGATGAAGGGACAAATTACAATTATGAAGATGGAGCATTTTCAATCATACCATTCGAATGGGACGAGCAAGCTCAAACTCTGACCATTGATAAAAGACAGGGAAAATTTAAGGGAATGCTAAAAAAACGGGTTTTCAAAATAGTAAGGGTAAATGAATCTGGTGGGACAGGAATTAAAATGACTGATACTTATTTGCCGGTAAAGTATAAAGGTAAAAAGGTTGTATTACCCCTCAGAGATTAAATTGTAGAATTAATTAACACTGTATAAAATGTATAAAAAAGCATCGTTTTTATTTATGATTTCTGTAATGATTACTTTATCGTGTGCACAGGATAAACACAAAGAACATCGTTTAATTGATTATGTTGATCCTTTTATTGGGACCGACGCTCATGGGCATACCTTTCCCGGGGCAACAACTCCATTTGGTATGGTACAGTTAAGCCCCGACAACCCGGATGGTGGATGGGACTGGGCCTCGGGCTACCACTGGAGTTCAGATACCATTGCCGGTTTCTCCCATACCCACCTGAGCGGCACCGGGATAGGTGGTTTACAAGACATTTCAGTAATGCCAATAGTAGATTTTAACAGGGAACAGGCTTTTCGTCCCAGCCGTTTTTACAGCACTTTTTCTCACGAAAATGAAGAAGCCAAACCGGGATATTACAAGGTGCTACTCGACAATGGTATAACCTCAGAATTAACCGCAACAATCCGCACCGGATATCACAAATACAGCTATCCGAAAGGCAAAAAAGCGAGTATAATGTTTGATCTGGGATTCTTTGCACCGCACTCATACATGAGAGTTAACCCATACCAGACATTTATCGAAAAAGTGTCAGAAACCAGCATCCAGGGATATTGTTTTTCAAAAGGCTGGGCAGAAGATCAGAAAGTTTATTTCTATGCCGAATTTTCTTCACCCATAAAATCGTACGTTTTTTTTGACGAAAACAACAAGCCAGTTAACGGGAATAAAGCCTTTGAGAATGTACCGCACAAAGGTGTCAAAGCTGTATTGGATTTCGGGATTATGAAAAAGCCTCTTTTTCTGAAAGTTGGCATTTCAAGTGCAAGCATTGACGGGGCTAAAAACAACCTGCTCGTTGAAGTCGGGCAAAAAACATTTGACCAGGTGAAAGAAATGGCTTTTAATGATTGGGAAGAAGTCCTTTCAAAA
>JBNJDH010000331.1:0-4049 GCA_051744695.1 Bacteroidota bacterium
GCTTTCAAAGAACTCACTTTTGAAAAATTTATCCGGCTACTTCCGCAAGCCTACATGAAAAACAGGCATCTGCATCCTCAGGTAAAAATACTAAAGGATCTTAAAAACGTGCACAAGCTTAAACTGGAATCGGAAGAGGATTTGCAATTCATGAAAAATGAGCTTGGCATTGATACCGGAATCAGGGCCAATCAAACCGACAAAAAGGACTTTGATTTAAAGTGGACCAGGGAGATGTATGATGTTGTGAATAAGCTTTACAGTGAGGATTTTGACTTTTTTGGTTATGCGAAGCACTAATATCTAACAAAAATCCTAAGTTGTTTAAAATATGATGTTTAACTAATTTGTTGGTTCTTTGGTTATGTCGCAAAACAGAGCAACCTTTCTCTTCAGCTTCGAGCTTTGAGCTTTCAGCTACTACTGACTATTGACTCTGCGACTGAGCTACTAATACCTGTGGTTCCTTTTTGGCCATGAGCCGGTCGTCCGGCTGCTCATTCCGGCATTATCACCCAGCTAACCTTCATGCACCAAATCGCTCCATTCGGGATGCCTGCGGATGTAGGCATCAATAAAAGGGCATTTGGGGATGATTCGAATGTCATGGTTGCGGCAGTGCGTTAGTACATGCCTGACCAGCTCAGATCCAATGCCCCGGCCTTCGAGTTGACCGGGCACAAACGTGTGGTTCAATGACCAGAGGTCGGGCTGTACGGGGTTATACGAGAGCATGGCCTTGTGGTCTTCAATTGGTAGCTCGAAACGTTGTTTCTCCTGGTTGTGTATGATCTCTTTGGGTTCCATCATCACTTTTTTTTCGTTTAACGGGTTTTGAGGACTTGTTGTTCAGCTTCTTCCACCGAACGGACCGGCAATTGACAGGCCCCCTGTGAGCAGACATAGATCAGAGGGGTGTCTTCGCCGGCCGGCCGCCGGTTTTTGACCACCGGAAGTTCTCCGGCGCTATGAGAAAGCAAAGGGGCCCATGTCACATTTGGATGAAAACGGGCCTGCAATTTTTTGAGGGCCTGTTCCGCCTCTTCACCGCCTGCCACCACCACTTCGTAACGCGGCCTGGCGTGAAGCAGCATGAGCGATCCCCAGTTGGCGAAACCGGCGGGGTGGTCGGCCACAAGTTCGTACATGGTGCTGAGCATCTTTTCGGCGATCTCATTGAAAGAATGTTCTCCTGTAAGCATGGCCAGCCGGGTCAGCGCAAATCCCATCATGGAATCGGAAGAGGGCACCACATTGTCCTGTGTCTCGAAATGGCCGGCCGGCAATTCCTGTTGTTCTTTCCGGGCAAAGCTAAAGTGCCGGATCTCTTCATCATAGAAATTATCAATGGCATACCGGGCAATTTTTCCGGCCCCGCTGATCCATCCTTCCTGTCCCGATATCTCATATAAAGAGATAAAGGCGTTGGCGGTGGCGGCATAATCTTCCATGAATCCGTCCACGGATGCTTTCCCTTCTTTCCATGTATGCTGAAGGCTGCCGTCGGATGCCATAAGCTCGCCGGCAAGGAATTCTCCGTTTTTCAGGGCCCGGCGGCGGAATTTTTCGTCGCCCAGCGCTTTGAAGGCATCACAAAGCCCTGTTGTCATGAGGGCATTCCAGGAAGTCAGCACTTTGTCGTCCAGTCCGGGGCGGTTTCTGTTTTCGCGTTGGCGGAACAGGGTGGCTTTCCACTGAAGGACTTTTTTCCTAAGAGCCGCGGCATCCATCCCGTGTTTCGTGGCCACTGCTTTCATATCAAGGGTGCGGTTCAGGACATACAGCCCGTTTTCCCAACGCCCGTTTTCGTTGATGCCGAAACTATCGGCGAAAGCCGGGAAGTCGGTCCCCAAAAGTTGTGTGAGTTCATCCTCGGTCCAGACATAAAAGCGGCCTTCCTCCCCGTCGCTGTCGGCATCGAGGGATGAATAGAAGGCACCTGAGGAGTGCGTCAGCTCCCGTTCAATGAAGTCGGCCGATTCGTGCACCACTTCGCGGTATTCTTCTTTTTCCCATTCGGAAAATGCCTTTGCATACAGGCTGATGAGCTGGGCGTTGTCGTAGAGCATCTTCTCGAAGTGGGGCACCTTCCATTGGTCATCGACCGCATACCGGGCAAATCCCCCGCCGATGTGGTCGTAAATGCCTCCGGCGGCCATGTGGTCCAGGGTGGTTGTCAGGTATTGGCGATATTCTTCCTGCGGATGGTGGTGGTGAAGATGCAGAAGGAATTCAAGGTGGGCGGGCATCGGAAATTTTGGGGCCCCGCCCAGTCCGCCGTGTTTCATATCCCACTGGGGGCTGAGGTGTTCGATGGCACGTTTCAGGATCCCATCCATGTCCACGCCGGTGTCTTGCGGATTGCCAATGATGGAGGACTGCTCAACGCCTGCCGTGACGTTATGGGCGTGATGGGTGAGTTTGTCCCGTTCGTTGACAAACAGTTGGTGGATCTTGTCGAGTACGGCCATCCATTGCTCTTTGGGAAAGTAGGTCCCGCCCCATACGGGTTGTCCGTCGGGCAGGGCCACCACATTGAGCGGCCAGCCGCCCCGGCCACCCATAAGTTGAATGGCCGTCATGAAAAAATGGTCCACATCGGGGCGTTCCTCCCGGTCCACTTTGATGTTGATGAAGTGTTCGTTCATGAGACGGGCGACATCTTCGTCTTCAAAGCATTCATGGGCCATGACGTGGCACCAGTGGCAAGCCGAATAGCCAATGCTCACCAGAATGAGTTTGTCTTCATTTACCGCCCTGTCCAGGACCGATTGTTCCCACGGGTGCCAGTCCACGGGATTGTGGGCATGTTGCAAAAGATAGGGCGAAGAGGCATGGATGAGGTTGTTGGTATGTGATGTGGGTTGTTGCATGATTTTCCGTTTTTGTGATGGCGATGGTTTTTTGTTAATAAAAAACATGATCGCGTTAAAGGAAAAACATACAAGACTCTGTTTTGGTTTAGTTCGGATTTTTATGAAGCAAAATGAAAGCGTTATGTAGTTCAAAGGACGAAGTCAGAGACTTCGCCCAGCGGGGAAAATCATTTGTTTCTGGAAGGATGTTGCCGGGTATCAAAGACCCTGTTTATGTAAACAATCGATTGGGATGAGCTTAATTTGTAGGTTATTTCAAATGCATCCAAGACAACACCTCTTGTTTAAGTTCCGCATGTGAGGTAACATCTCCTTTTTTAATGTCATCTTCCGATTCTTCAATTAAAGCGTCACTAAGATAGGATACCATTTTATTGTACAACTCATCAATAGCCGGTTCTTTAACCTGGTGCAGGTAGCTATGGATATAATCTCTTTTCTCAATGATGTTCATAAGCATAAACTAAATTGTTTACATACAAATTTAAGGTTTCTGAATGCAAAATTGCTTTCTTTTTTCCCGAAAAACATCTAAAGCCCCTAAATAGTGCCCGTCTATAAATTCGGGAAAGTATCTAAATAAATATCCCTTCACCCACACCAATTGGCAGATCAAGCCAGAACCATACAAACAGCAGGACCACCCACATGATGAACAACACCACGGCATACGGAACCAACAACGACACCACCGTGCCGATGCCCACCTTCTTATCGTATTGACGGATCCACCCGATGAGCAGCGGGAAGTAAACATAAAGCGGACTCACGCAGTTGGTGATGCTGTCGCCCACCCGGTACATCAGCTGAACGAAGGCCGGACTGTATCCCAGCTGGAACAGCATGGGGATGAACACGGGAGCAAATATGGCCCATTTGGCCGACCCGCTGCCCACGAAAATATTGATGAAGGCCACCAGCATCATGTAGAGGGTGAACATGAATGGACCGGTCAGGCCGGTGGTTTTCAGGAATTCGGCGCCATTGATGGCCAGGATGGCGTCCAGGTTGCTCCAGTTGAAGAGGTTGATGAACTGGGCCACCACGAGCATCAGGACGATGTATCCTGCCAAATCTTTCATGCCGTCACTCATGTGTTTGATGACGTCATCGGGGTGTTTGATGGTCCCCGTGGCTTTGCCGTAAAAATAGCCCGGTATGGCAAAGAGAAAG
>JBNJDH010000332.1:0-4042 GCA_051744695.1 Bacteroidota bacterium
GACAAGTTAAATAATTGCGAAGCAATTAATAGTTATAACCCGATACGTTCAAATTTTGCTAAATTTCAAAAACAGGTATGCATTTTTGTGATGAACCTAAAATAATACTTCTTGTAAATAAGATTAGTTTTCTGATGATTCATTGCTGGAGTGCAAGAGGGTTCCAGCTTTTCTGATGAGCCTATGCAAAGGTGCAATATGATTTCAGAAAATCTGAAATTGGAAGAAAGAAAGATCATTAGGATTATGGATTCTCTGCGGATAAGCGTCTTAAGTTTCTCACTTTTTTCTGTGGCGATCACCACCTGCATAAACCTTAATGACATGATGGTTTTTCCTGTGAAGCTAATGAATTCCTGCCTTGATATCAAAATGGGAAAGGGTTTTCATCAATGAATTCTTGAAAATTTGTAAAAAGGAACAAATTGCCAAAAGTGAGTGATTGATGAATTGTCGATGAATGCCTAAGTGAAAATATAAATAACTGACAAACAGGTTTTAAATAAATTTGAGATGAGGTTTTGATGAGTTAAAAAATGTATATGTATGAGTTTTTTGTGGGGTTGTTTATTATGGATGGTTAACATTTAGGTGTATGTTTGCACTGTATTTTATTTAAAATTTACAAATCAGTTTTGTTATGAGAAAAACATTAGGAATTTTGTTTCTATGGATGTGGGCAACATCGATGTTGTTCGCACAAGAGGTTACCGTCACAGGTACGGTGACTTCGGAAGATGATGGCGAGCCCATACCGGGTGCCAGCGTCGTTGTACAAGGGACCGATGACGGCACCATTACCCAGGCAGACGGGACCTATTCTATTGATGTAGAAGAAGGTGAAAACCTGGTATTCTCATTTGTGGGGATGGAGACCGTTACAAGGGAAGTAGATGGCACCACTATTGATGTGGTCATGTCTTCAGCCACTACAGATCTTGATGAGGTTGTAGTGGTTGGTTATGGTGTTCAGAAAAAGAGCGTCGTATCGGCAGCCATTAGTAGTGTTTCCTCTGAAGATCTGGAGCAGACAACTCCCTCCCGGATTGAGGATGTACTTAAAGGAAAAGTCTCCGGTGTTCAAATTACCCAGAGCTCAGGTCAGCCGGGATCTGATTCCAAGGTCCGTATTCGTGGTACGGGTACCATAAATAACAGCGATCCGCTTTATATTGTGGATGGTATGGCTGTCGAAGGTGGTATAGACTATCTGAATCCTTCCGATATTGAGTCTGTTGAGGTTTTAAAGGATGCAGCTTCTGCAGCAGTTTACGGAGCCCGTGCTGCCAATGGTGTGATCCTGGTAACTACTAAGTCGGGTGAAGCTGGTGATGCGCAAATTAATTATGACTTTTCTTACGGATGGCAGAATCCATGGAAAAAGCGCTCGGTTCTTGATGCTCGTGAATACATGGTTATAATGAACGAGTCGAGTATGAATGATGGTAATGACCCTATTTATTCTCAGGAAGAAATTTCGGGGGCAGGTGAAGGTACTGATTGGCAGGAAGAAACATTCAATTTTAATGCACCTGTGGAAAACCATCAGCTGAGCATTAGTGGTGGCAACGAAAAGGCAAACTACTTTGTATCTTTCGGACATTATAATGAGGAAGGCATTGTAGGCGGAGATTACGGCCGTTCCAACTATGAACGTTACAGCCTTCGAACCAATAATTCTTACGAGGTTTTTGATGCCGATCGTTTATTGCTTAACAACCTGGAATTGGGTGTGAATGCCAGTTATTCAAGAAGCGTTTCTTCAGGTATTGAAACCAATACCGAATATGGCTCTGTACTTGGAAGTGCACTGGCGTTCAATCCACTTGTGCCTGTTTATGCCGAAAATCCTGAACAGGTGCTGGAAGATCATCCAACCGCTGTGACAGATTCTGAAGGGCGTGTCCTTTCAATTCCTCCTTCAGGATTTCAGGAAATTGCCAACCCTGTTGGAATGCTTAACGCCCCTACCGGCAGTCAGGGAAATTCTGACAAAATCGTGTCCAATTTTTGGGGGGAACTTGATATTATTGAAGGATTAACTCTCAGATCAACTTATGGTGTAGACCTCGCTTTTTGGGGAAATGATGGTTATGAGTATGAACATTTCCTTGCCACTCAGGGTAAAGAACTTGACAGAAGCCATGTCTATTCAGGCATGAATCGTGGTTTTACCTGGCAGGTAGAAAACACTTTGACTTATACCAAAAGTTTTAATGACCTTCACAATCTGACCGTGCTTCTTGGTCAATCGGCCCAGGAGTATGAAGTGAAGAACCTATCCGGAGACGATTATGACTTGCTTGAGGAAAATCCCGATAAGGCTGTGATTGATTATGCCACTGCTGATCGTGATGATGAACGCGTATCTGGAGGAACAGGCGGATTTTCATCTGAGTCACTGGCATCTTACTTTGGCCGTGTCGATTACAACTTTGACGAACGTTACATTGTTCAGGCCACTGTCAGGAGGGATGGTTCTTCTAAATTTGGACCAGAAAACAAATGGGCTATCTTCCCATCCTTTTCACTTGGCTGGAATGTGACCAATGAAGCCTTTATGGAGAATCGCCCCGAATGGTTCAATCATCTGAAGCTTCGTGGAAGCTGGGGTATGAATGGAAACTCAAGGATTGGAAACTTTGCTTATACCTCACTCATGGATGGTCAGCAAAATTACTATTTTGGTGCTGGCGACGATGCAACCATGCATTACGGAACCAGTCCGTCAAATTTGGCCAACCCTGAATTGAAGTGGGAGGAATCCGAGCAGATTGACATTGGTTTCGATGCCCGTTTTGTAAACAGTTCTATTATCTTAGGTTTCGACTATTTCCAGAAGACCACCAACGGAATGTTGATGGAACAGCCCATTCCGGCCTATGTTGGAAAAGGTGCACCTCTGGCCAATGCCGGTGATATGGAAAACAGCGGGTATGAAATTGAGCTTACCCATAAAGGCAGCATTGGTACATTTAATTATTCAATCGGTGGTAACGCTTCCTATCTGAGAAATGAGCTGATCGATATGGGTAATGAGTCTGGCGAGCAGATTTATGAAAGTGCTGGTGCGACCGGTGTTGGCGATTTTGTGAAAGGTGCCAACGGTGAGGTTTTCCCTTACTTTTATGGATATAAGGTTGATGGCATTCTGCAAAACCAGGAAGAAGCTGATGCATACAACAGTGAATATGGTGAAAATGCTCAGCCTGGTGACGTGAAATTTAGAGATATTGCCGGCGATACCGATGAAAACGGAAACCCAATACCTGATGGGAATATTGATGGTGACGATCGCACTAAAATCGGTAAAGGAATGCCCGATTGGACATTTGGATTGAATGCCAAAGTAGAGTGGCGAAACTTTGATTTGAGTATGTTCTTCCAGGGATCTTATGGCAATGACATTTTCGATTATTCTCAGCGTGGGGATATTCCTGCCATGAACCGTCCAAGTTGGGTACTTGACCGTTGGGTCGGAGAAGGCACATCCGATTGGATTCCCCGTGTTACACGTGAAAATCCCAACAGCAACTGGCGTTCTTCTGAACTCTATATCAAAGATGGATCATTTGTGCGAATGAAGAACCTTCAACTCGGCTATTCATTGCCATCTCATGTTTTGCAGGGCGCTTCCATTCAACGTCTCAGGGTTTATGTAAAAGGAGAGAACTTGTTGACCCTGACCGATTATGAAGGTTTTGATCCCGAAATTGCCTCAGGTGATTATACATCCATTGGTGTAGACCGTGGAATTTATCCCCAGGCACGTACCATTTCTGTTGGTGCAAACATCTCTTTTTAACATCTAAACCGAAGTAGTTATGATAAAATATATGAAAACATTCGCATTTGCCGTAGTCTTGATGATCGGGTTATCATCCTGCGGTGAAGATTTTCTCACGGCTTATCCCACCGATTCGCAGGAAACCGGCGGGGAAGCTACAAAAGGAGCCATAGAAGCCAATGTGGCTTCCGCTTACCAGATTCTTTTGTTTGACAGTTATGCTGATTTTCAGTTTAACAGCATTGTCCTCATGTC
>JBNJDH010000333.1:0-4041 GCA_051744695.1 Bacteroidota bacterium
CTTCCAGCTACTCAAAATAATTGTCCCAAATTAAACACCTAAGAGCCAAGAGCTACGAGCTAACAGCTTTGAGCTTCGAGCTTCGAGCTTTCAGCTACTACTGACTTCTGACTCTGTGCGACTGAGCTATTAATCTCCAATAAAGCAAACGATCATATTTTCATAAACTTTCCGGCAATAGTGATTTTAATTTTAGCTCCCGGCAGCGGTAAAAACGACGAAAAAAGTAGCTGGTGAATGTTGTCAAAAAAAATTTAGTTCCTATATTTGCACCGCTGTTGGACGAAACAGCCGAAAAAATGAAAACCGGCCCAGATGGCGGAATTGGTAGACGCGCTAGTTTCAGGGACTAGTGTCCTTTTGGACGTGCAGGTTCGAGTCCTGTTCTGGGCACAGCGAAGCCTCTTAACTTTTTGATGGTTAAGGGGCTTTTTTTTTGGTGGAAGTAATGCGGAAATTTAGGAAAATAGGGAAGATTTCTTGTTAATTGGTATCTTCTGTTATTTTCATGGAACATTGTTTTTCAAAATTCATTATATATGGAATTCCTGAAACAAATGAATGGTTTTGAATGGTTGCTTATTGGAATTCTTTTCCTGGCATTGATCATACTCCCCGTTCTGGCCATTCTCAGCATCTTCAATCATGCTTTCCGGGGGCGCAGTGGTATGATCTGGTTGGTTGTTGTGTTTATTCTTCCCGTGGTGGGGCCGCTCTCTTATTTTCTTCTCTCACGTTGGCTGGGTAGAGAGGGGCGCGAATAAAATAGCGGGCGGTTTTTATTATCTACTTCGCTGTGTGGAAAAAATCCAGATCCTGGTATGCTGAAAAATGAAGATAAGCGAACAAAGTTTACCATATTTTGGTTTCTTGTGATGTTGAGTTTATGACAAAAACTTGTGAAACGAAGTTCGATAAAATCAATAAAGCTATCTTAGAAAGCATGAACCAATTTAAAGATAACAAAAAATGAAAAAAATGAATCAAGGTAAAGGCATTGACCGCCGGAAGTTTATTCAAACCGGCGCTGTGTATGCAGCATCGGCTGTGTTTATGGGTTTTGGTGGGGCTAAACTCTTTGGCGCTTCCAAAAATAACCAAACTGGAACTTCTATTAAGAATGTGACCCTCAACAATGGGGTGAAAATGCCAATTCTTGGATTTGGAACCCTGGAGCTTACCGATTCACTTGGCGAAAGGAGTGTTGCTGACGCCATTTCACTTGGGTATCGTCTTATCGATACAGCCACGATTTATGATAATGAAGAAGCCGTAGGTGCCGGAATTAAGCGTAGTGGCATCAAAAGAGAAGAACTTTTTGTCACCTCAAAGGTCTGGGTTGACGATTTCGGATATGAAAATACCAAAAAAGCCTTTGAAACATCTCTGAACAAGCTGGGATTGGATTATTTGGATCTCTATCTGATTCACCGGCCCCGGGGTGATGTAAAAGGGACCTGGAAAGCCATGGAAGAACTCTATAAGGAAAATAAAATCAGGGCCATTGGTGTAAGCAATTTTGAGCCCAAACAATTAGAAGATTTGATGGCAGATAGTGACGTGCGACCCGCGGTCAATCAAATTGAATCGCACGCCTTTTTCCAGCAGCCCGATGCCCTTTCATATTTGAACGAAAAGGACGTGCAGATGGAAGCCTGGTCGCCCCTTGCACAGGGCCGCAACGGACATTTCACGAATGAGACCCTTGCTGAAATTGGCCAAAAATACAATAAAAACAACGCCCAGGTAGGCCTGCGATGGAATTTCCAAAGAGGCATTGTTACGATCCCGCGTTCATCACAAAAAGAACACATGAAGGAGAATCTGAATATTTTTGATTTTGAGCTTGATGAATCCGATATGGAGAAGATCGCAAAGCTGGACCTTGATGTGACTCAGTTTCCGGAGTGGGAGTAATTGTATTCCTACTTTTCAGGCCATTTCCAAAATTGTTTTTTTAATTATAATAATGGCTTCGCACAGTTTTCCCAGCCTTTTCGCCCTTTCAGGGCTCTTTGAAAATCGGGTTTTTCTTTATCATAGGGCGTTGCCCCATGCGATTGCTTTCAGGCCGTTGGCCTGCCTTACAAATGACCAATACTCATCCGATGATTGCCAGTCATCGGATGAGTATTGACGTTTTTTTATCTAACAAAAAGGCTGTATTTTGAAATGGCGATTTTTTCTGTAAAGCCCTGGAAAGCCCTGGAAAGGGCGACCGTATGGTAATTGACACTCAGAAAATCAACAACCCAAGCCCCGGCAGGGGTGTCCCAATAACAGAAACATTTAAGTTTGCAAAAAGGGTCACCACTGCCGTGGCTCTGGTTTTTTTGGAGGGCTTTTTTTACCATACGATCGCCCCACTCCGGGGGCTTTACGGATATACCAAAATTTATTGGTGTTTGGAAAATATCAACGCAAAATTAAACTACAGCCAACAAAAATCCTAAGTAATTAAAATTGTGTTGTTTATATAATTTTGTTAGTTCGTTGGTTATGTCGCAAAAAGAGAGCAACTTTTCCTCCCAGCTTTGAGCTTTCAGCTACTACTGACTTTTACGACTGAGCACTTTCATCCTATACTTTCCAGCGTTTCCCGTATTATTGCTATCGCCTCGCGCAGCTGTTCTTCGTTAATAATAAGCGGCGGAGCAAATCGTATGATGTGTTGATGCGTGGGCTTTGCAATCAGGCCGTTGTCTTTCATTGCCATGCATACATCCCAGGCTTCTTTTCCGTTTTTGGGTTTGATCACGATTGCGTTCAAAAGGCCTTTGCCACGGACCAGCTGGATCATATCCGAGCTGACTTTTTTCATTTCGCTGCGGAATATCTCCCCCAGGCGTTCCGCATTTTCGGCCAGTTTTTCATCTTCGACCACCTGAAGGGCTTCCATGGCCACTTTGCAGGCCACCGGATTGCCGCCAAAGGTAGACCCGTGTTCACCGGGTTTGATTACCAACATGATGTCGTCATCGGCCAGTACGGCTGAAACGGGGTAAACCCCCCCCGAAATGGCTTTTCCAAGGATGAGCACGTCGGGCCTCACGTTTTCATGGTCACAGGCCAGATTTTTGCCGGTGCGGGCAATGCCGGTCTGCACTTCATCTGCCATAAAGAGTACGTTGTGGGCCTTGCACAGTTCGGATGCTTTTTTCAGAAATCCATCATCCGGGACATAAACGCCTGCTTCCCCCTGAATGGGTTCAACCAGGAATCCTGCCACATTGGGATCTTGCAGTTCACGTTCCAGTGCTTCCGTGTCGCTGTAAGGTATGGTCACAAATCCGGGGGTGTAGGGACCATAACCTTTGTAACTGTCCGGATCGGTGGACATACTTATAATGGTGATGGTGCGCCCGTGAAAGTTGCCTTCACAAACGATGATCCTGGCCTGGTTTTCGGGAATGCCCTTTTTCTCGTATCCCCATTTGCGACAAAGCTTCAGGGCCGTTTCATCGGCTTCGGCTCCCGTGTTCATCATCAAAACCTTATCATAACCGAAATAGTTGGAAATGTAGGCTTCGCATTCCCCCAAAACATTGTTGTAGAAAGCTCTCGAAGTGAGCGTTAAGCGGGATGCCTGCGTGGTGAGCGCTTCGATGATTCGTGGATGACAATGGCCTTGATTCACAGCGGAATAGGCGGATAGGAAATCGAAGTAACGCTTTCCTTCTACGTCCAACACAAAAATGCCTTCGCCTTTTTCAAGAACCACGGGCAAAGGATGATAATTGTGGGCCCCGTATTTTTCTTCGCGGGCGATGTAATCGCCGGATGTGACAGGAGATTTCATAAATGTTGTTTTGGTTTAAATTTCGTGTTCTGTTATCCCAAAATACGGAAATCTCTGTCTCAAAAAAGATGAAATTTGTCACCAAAAAGACAGTTATCAGTCAACAGTTACCAGTTACCAGTCAACAGTTACCAGTCAACAGTCAACAGTCAACAGTTATCAGTAACCACCCAGCACCCAATTAACCAATTAACATCGATGAAAATCAAATGGAAATAATGACCTTAGAGGATAAGTTAAAC
>JBNJDH010000334.1:0-4040 GCA_051744695.1 Bacteroidota bacterium
GTTATCTT
Source organism: Bacteroidota bacterium (assembly GCA_051744695.1). Taxonomy (GTDB): domain Bacteria; phylum Bacteroidota; class Bacteroidia; order Bacteroidales; family Marinilabiliaceae; genus Marinilabilia. Next base: position 9 of record JBNJDH010000334.1, read on the forward strand.
CAAGCCAGGGAATGTCCATGTGATCGGTTCCGATGGTGGCCGAAACCACCGCTTTGACCCGACTTCCCTCGAGAAGCTCCTTGCCGGCACTGGTGCGGGTACGGACAATCAGGGCATCAGCTTCCAGTACATCTGCCGGTGCAATTTTTGACCCCGGCATATAAACAACCCGGGCATAGGGTTCAAGCACGCCCTGCAAAAAAGGAATTTTATCATCGACTACGATTAACATAAACACAAATTCAAGTTGAATATTCGCCTTGATCCCAATCCGGGAAAAACATCTTCAAAGTTATCATTTTTCTCCGGGCCGGATAAATATAAAACACTTACCACCGGGGTTTGTTAGTCAATGAAACAAACATGGTTTATGAACCGGGTATAAAAAATCAATATAATGACTACTTTTGTAATACCCAAAATGGTCCACAACATTAGAAAATATTTTTTGTTACACCCTTTACCGGAATCGCCGAACGCAAAAATTCTCATTCATGATCAAACAAATTCAACCCATTTTCAATAGCAAAATAATCTTAATAGATTTGTAATCCGAAAACAAAAAGAACAGACCAGAACAGACGAAAAAATCAATCAAAAACCACAATATCATGAGCACAGACATCACAACCAGAGCTGCAAATAACATTCGTGTATTATCGGCCGCCATGGTCGAAAAAGCCAAGTCGGGCCACCCGGGCGGTGCCATGGGCGGAGCGGATTTCATTCATATCCTTTTCTCCGAATATATGGACTTCGATCCCGATGACCGAACATGGCCACTTCGGGACAGGTTTTTCCTGGATCCGGGACACATGTCCCCCATGCTTTACAGTCAGCTGGCCCTCACCGGCACTTTCTCCATGGAAGACCTGGCCAATTTCCGGCAATGGGGCAGTCCAACCCCGGGTCACCCCGAACTTGAACCAGAACGTGGCGTGGAGAACACCTCCGGTCCTCTGGGGCAGGGTCACACCATGGCTGTGGGAGCAGCCATCGCCGAACGATATCTGACTCAGAAATTCGGCCTGTGGAGTGCCCACAATATTTACGCCTTTATCTCAGACGGCGGTATCCAGGAAGAAATTTCCCAGGGCGCAGGTCGCCTTGCCGGTCACCTGGGACTGGGCAATCTGGTTATGTTCTACGACTCCAACGACATCCAGTTGTCCACTGAAACCATCGAATCAACATCCGAAGATACAGCCAAAAAATACGAAGCCTGGGGATGGGCTGTGAAAACCATTGACGGACATGATCATGCCCAGATCCGTGAAGCCCTGGATGAGGCCCGCAGCATCACAGACAGGCCATACCTCATCATTGGCAAAACAGTGATGGGGAAAGGAGCCATTACTGAAGACGGCGAACCTTTTGAACGCAAAGTTTCCACACACGGCCAACCACTTGGCAAGGCAGGTGCTTCGCTGAAAAAAACCATTGAAAACCTGGGCGGCGATCCGGATCAGCCTTTTTCCATCTTCTCAGACGTAGAAGAACACTATAAAAAAGTGATGGAAGATAAATCGGTCCAGGCCCAAAGGAAAAAAGCCGAGCAGGAAGCCTGGGAAAAAGCCAATCCGGAACTGGCCGAAAAATTCCACAATTTCTTTTCCTGGAAAATGCCCGAAATCGATTACAGCAAAATTGAACAGCCAGCAGATAAAGCCAGTCGCGCGGCATCGGGTACCGTGTTGGCGCATTTTGCCGATCATGTGGAAAACATGCTCGTTATGTCGGCTGACCTCAGCAATTCCGACAAAACGGATGGCTTCCTGAAAAAGACAAAACCCATGTGCAAAGGCGATTATTCCGGACAATTTGTTCACACCGGGGTTTCTGAACTTACCATGGGTGCCGTGGCCAACGGAATGGCAGCTCACGGCGGCGTGATCCCGGTATGCGGAACATTCTTCGTTTTCTCGGATTACATGAAACCCGCCGTCCGCCTGGCAGCGCTTATGAAACTGCCGGTCAAGTATGTGTGGACACACGATGCTTTCCGCGTGGGAGAAGACGGGCCCACTCACCAGCCGGTGGAACAGGAAGCCCAGATCCGGCTCATGGAAAAACTGAAAAACCACGCCGGTGAAAACAGCATGTTGGTCATGCGCCCTGCCGATGCCGAAGAGACAACCGTGGCATGGGAAATGGCCATGGAAAACACCAAAACACCATCAGCCCTCATCCTGTCACGTCAGAACATCCCCAACCTGCCCGATAACAATTACAAAAAATCGCTTCGGGCTAAACAGGGCGCTTACATCGTACAAAAAGATGAAGGCAAAATCGACCTCGTCATGGTCGGCAATGGCTCCGAAGTTTCAACGATGATCGAGGGAGCCGACAAACTCCGCAAGGAGAAAGGTCTGAAAATTCAGGTTGTTTCAGCCATTTCCGAAGGACTGTTCAGGAATCAACCGGCCGACTATCAGAATGAAGTATTACCGGCCGACATTCCCCGTTTCGGACTGACAGCGGGACTGCCAACAACCATAGAAGGGCTCACCGGTTCCAACGGAAAAGCCGTGGGTATGGACGGGTTCGGATATTCAGGGCCATACACGGTCCTCGACGAGAAGTTTGGATTCACAGGGGAGGCTGTTTATAAAGAAGTATGTGATTTCTTGAAAATCTAACAAGACAGCAACATCTACAAAAACAGGTCATTCACAAAAACCTCCCTGTATTTTATGGGGAGGTTTTTGTATTTTTGAACCATGCTCAACAAAAAAGATTTCATACCTGCAGGCAGCATTGCCAAGCCCCACGGCGTTTCCGGAGAAATCGCCATAAGGATTAATCCCGATATATCTGTCCGGGAAGAAGGACCGGGATTTATTTTCGTGGATATTGAACAAGGGCTGGTGCCTTTTCGCGTCGGCAGTTTCCGTTACAAATCCGAAAATGTGATCCTGGTCAGCCTGCCCCTTTTCTCAGAGGAAGAAAAGATCAAAGCTTTGGTGAACCATTCTGTTTATCTTTCACCGGAAGATGTAGGCCAGGACAGTTCCGAAGCGACCAACCTGAACGCCTTTACAGGCTACAGGGTCAAAGACACAAAAGAAGGCATCATCGGAGAAATCTCAGGCATCCAGGATATATCAAACAATCCGCTGTTCATAGTAGAAGGCCCGAACGGTGAAATTCTTATTCCTGTGGCAGAGGAACTGGTGGTGGGTATTGATGATAAAGCCCGGATTGTGGAGATGGAGATACCGGATGGGTTGTTGGATATGGATCAGGAATAATAACTTGAAAAAATGCCGAGCAATTTGCAAATCAAAAGAGCCTATGAGGACCCATCCCCAAATGATGGTTACAGAATATTGGTGGACCGTTTATGGCCGCGAGGTGTGAAATAAGAAAATTTAGAGCTCCATGAATGGAACAAACAAATTGTCCCATCCACAAATTTAAGAAAGAGTTTGGGACACGAGCCTTCGCGATTTCATGCATTCACGCAAGCATACAAAAAAGAACTCCTTGAGCAGGAGGAGGAATTAAAACGGATCAAAGAAATTTCACAGGAGCAAAAAGTCACCCTCATCTATGCAGCAAAAGACCCGGAAATAAACCATGCCATTGTGCTTAAGGATATATTGGAAAAGATTTGACAGTCCGGACTCAAACATCCAAATGTTCGAAATTTTTTATTGCTTCACGCCATTCGTCCGGCAACACAAACGATACACCTTCACTCCGGCGGAAACCCGCCATTACTGATTCGCAAACCGAAAGCGGCGCATCCGAATCTTCCTCTATAAGCCACTGGACCATTTTTAAACTCTTATTCCCCAGCTCATAAATCCGGGTCAGGACCTGAACAGATTGTCCCAGGAAAATCTGCCCGATGAAATCGGTCTTTGTGCTGACCACAACCAACTGATCGTCCCGTTTTGTATTTCCGGGAAGCCACCCGAGCACATCGCGCATATAGTACATACGCCCGAGATCATAATAATCACTATACACGCCGTTATTGACATGGCCGAAGCCGTCCACGTCACTGAAGCGCATCTGGATATTCAC